>JALSOD010000208.1 GCA_026986655.1 Caldifarciminota bacterium
GAAGAAGCAAATGCCTCTTTACCCCTCACAATTTCCATACAATCAATGTGCCCTCTTGAATTTCTTCCAATTCCCACAGCTTCACCAACAATGACACTTCTTGCTCTATCCTTCACAACGACTCTTGATTTTACCATACCCCTGGATTCTTCCCCTTCAAGAACAATCCTGTCCTTTATCTTTATTTCATCGTCTTCCTTTCCGTAAACCTGAGTAAGGACATCGATCACTGCCCTATCGTGTAATTCTGCGTAAAGTTCGATATCGAGTTTTCCTACCCGTCCATCCACTACACGGAATGTTGTGACAAATCTCCCATTCTCCCGAAGATAAACACGTGTTGTGGGTTTCACAAGTATCCCACCGGTTCTCCCGTGAATGTGGGTTTCTTCGTAATTCAGGAAACCATTTTTCTCAACTATTATATCGGCATCCATGATGTGTTCCACACCCTCAGGATTCGGGAAGATGCAGTGAGCAATAATTTTTACAGAGGCATTTTCCTCAATGAAGAATTTTGACTTTATCACCTGTCGTCCTTTCTTTGCGGTTAGTCCAAGACATACATGCACAGGATTTGGAATTTTGTAACCCTTTTTAACTACGAGGTTGATATTCATCACGTTACCATCGGAATTTGGGATAATTTCAATTCCTTCAACTTTGTTAAGTCCGAGAACTCTACTACCGTTTATGATGATTGATGCAATTTTACTACTCTTCAGAAAATTGGCTGAGGAGCCTGCCCTTTCCAATGCATCAACAAGTGCAAGATATTCTTTATCGTACTTCTGCATTTGGTACCACCTCCGGTTGGTTGACATGGTCACAGGTTTTGCAGTTTTTGAGATAGATATCGACGATTTCACGGGAAGGACCGGTTTTTAGAATCATTCCACTACAGAGATGGGACGCGCGCTCAGCCATTAGTGCGAGTTCTTCACGGTGGGTGATCAAAATAATCGTTGTTCCCATTTTATTGAGCGTTCTCATGACATTTGCGATATCCGAAATGGACATCAAATCGATTCCAGAATCGGGCTCGTCAAGAATTGCTATCTCCGGCCTCATGAGGAAAACCGAGGCCAACTCTATTCTCTTTCTTTCGCCACCTGAGAGGCCTGAATCAAGGGCTCGATTCAAAAATTCGTCCGGGTTAAGTCCAACCATCTTAAGGGCATCTCCAGGATCAAGATTGTCCCTGGAGTATTTTTTACTGACCGCGAGATAATCCCTGACCTTTATACCTTCAAAACTTACTGGATGCTGGAATGCCATAGTAATGCCGAACCGTGCACGCTCGGTAATCGAGAGAGTCGAGATATCTCTCCCTTTAAAGATTATCCGCCCCTTGATCACCCTGTACCTTGACGAACCTATGAGAGTATTACCCAGCGTGGTTTTTCCTGTTCCGTTAGAGCCAAGTATAGCGTGAATTTCACCTTCAAAAATGTTGAGATTAACTCCTCTTAAAATAAAGGTGCCACCCGAATTTATGACCCACAGATTTTCAACCTTAAGGATTTCATTCTTCATGATGCAAAAATATTAAATGACAAATTCCGAATAATCAAATAGTTTCATAAATTTGAGCATAGGGTTGACTTTTGGAAAGTGGAAGGTAAAATTTAGGATAACATGGTGCGAGCTTCAATAATAAGAAAACTTGAGGATATAGAGGACCCGAAACTCAGGGATATACTTATTAGCTTCCTTGAAGAAGCGGAGAGGATTATCGGGGAAACGGTAACAAGAAAAGAATTCCGGGAATTTGTTGAAAAAACCAATGAGAATTTTGACCGTGTATGGAAAGCTATTGGAAAATTAACTGAGGCTCAAATACGAACAGAAGAAAGACTCGAGAGTCTTGCACACAGGGTAGATGAACTCGCTGAAGCCCAAAAGAAAACCGAAGAAAGACTCGAAAAACTTACTGCGAGGGTGGATAAACTCACTGAAAGGGTCGATAAACTCACTGAAAGGGTCGACAAACTCACTGAAAGGGTGGACCAGCTCGCGCAAAGAATGGAAGAACTCGCCGAAGCCCAAAAGAAAACCGAAGAAAGACTCGAAAAGCTCATTGGAGAACACAAGAAGACACGTGAACACCTGGGTGGCCTTTCAAACGCTTTCGGCTATGTCCTTGAAGACAGGGCAATTCGGGGCTTGCCCGCCATTCTTCTGAAAAGATTCAATATGGAAATTACAGAACCACTGAGACGAGACTTTATCGAAACTGACTCCGGTAGAGCTATTGAGATAAATATATTTGGAAAGGGAAAAATTAACGGGAAAGAACTCGTTATAATAGGAGAATCCAAAGCTCAACTTAGAAAGAGGGACGTAGATAAATTTCTCAACTACATCAAAATGCTTGATAAACATCTCCCGGGTGAAAAATTTCTCGTCCTCGTAACCTACCAAACACCTTTGCAGGTTAGAAAATACATACAAGAGAAGGGGATCAATCTCGTATTTTCCTACGAGCTCCCCCTCTAAGGCCCGATCCCTTAGCTCAACACAAAATTCTCTCATTCATCAAAAATTCATTCATGCGTAGTCTCGCATTATAAAAAATTTTGAGTGGCATCTTGACAATAAAATTATAAAAAGGTATCTATTAATACTCACTTTGAAAGTCCCTTCAAGGAGGTTGGCCCTGTGAAAAAGCACTGGACACAGAGGTTGAAAGAGGAAATGGAAAAGATAAAAAAGGAGAGAGATGAGTATAAAAATTTGTATTTGCGGGCCTTAGCAGACCATGAAAACTACAAGAAAAGGATTGAAGCAGACTGGAAAAAAGCTGTGGATTATGCCAATGAACGACTCATTTATGAGATCTTACCTGTTTTAGACAACTTCGAGCGTGCACTTGAGGCAATGCAGAACGCAAAGGATGTGGATTCCATAAAAAAGGGCGTTGAAATGATTTACAAAAGCCTCCTTGAAATTCTGAAGAAGGAGGGGCTGGAGCCATTCGAATCCAGAGGCAAGAAGTTTGACCCAAGACTGCACGAGGCTATCTCGGTAAAGGAAACCGCCGAGATGGAGCCGGGTGTTGTGGTGGAGGAATTCCAGAAAGGATACAAATTCAAAAACAAGCTTTTGAGACCGGCCAGGGTCTCAGTTTCCAAAGAGCCCGCAAGGGCTGAAGAAGACCCCACGAAGGGAGGGATGTAATATGGCAGAAAAGATTATTGGTATTGATCTCGGAACTACAAACTCGGTTGTCGCTGTTGTAATCGGTGGTGAGCCAACTGTGATACCCAATCCTGAGGGGGAGAGACTCACTCCCTCGGTAGTAGGTTTCAAGGACTCTGAAGTCCTCGTCGGCTCTCTTGCCAAAAGACAGGCAATAACCAATTCTGAGAACACAGTATATTCCGTAAAGAGGTTCATGGGCCGCAGATACGACGAGGCACTCGAAGATATTAGAAGAGTGCCCTATAAAGTCGTTCGCGGCAAAAATGATCGAGTGGAAATCTTTATTCCAGCAGTCAACAAAAATTTCACACCAGAAGAAATTTCAGCAAAAATTCTTTCTTATCTCAAAAAGGCGGCAGAGAGTTACCTTGGAGAACCTGTTAAAAAGGCTGTAATAACCGTCCCCGCTTACTTCAACGATGCTCAGAGACAGGCGACAAAGGACGCAGGCATAATTGCTGGACTCGAAGTACTCCGTGTCTTTCCGGAACCCACGGCGGCAGCACTCGCCTACGGACTCAACAAGACTGACAGAACCGTTCGCGTTGCTGTTTATGACCTCGGTGGTGGCACATTCGACATCTCCATCCTTGAGCTCGACCAGGGGGTATTTGAGGTAAAGGCAACAAAGGGTGACACCCATTTAGGTGGAGATGACATTGACCAGAGAATCGTTGAATGGCTGATTGATGAGTTCAAGAACGAAACTGGCATTGACCTACGTCAGGATAAGATGGCTCTCCAGAGACTGAGAGAGGCTGCAGAAAAGGCAAAGAAAGAGCTTTCAACAATGATGGAAACCACTATATCCCTACCGTTTATCGCGGCAGACGCATCAGGTCCAAAGCACCTTGAGAGGAAACTCACGCGGGCAAGACTCGAGGCAATGTCACGCGATTTGATTGAGAGAACCATCACAATCTGCCGTCAGGCACTGGAAGATGCAAAAGTTTCACCTGCTGACATTGACGAAGTTATCCTCGTAGGTGGACAGACCAGAATGCCACTCGTTCAGCAGATGGTGAAAGATTTCTTTGGCAAGGAACCTCACAAGGGAATCAATCCTGACGAGGTCGTCGCCATTGGAGCAGCTATTCAGGCCGGAATCCTCGCCGGTGAATATAAGGACAAGGATATTGTTCTCCTCGACGTCACACCACTCTCCCTCGGTGTTGAAACATTGGGCGGTGTATTTGACGTCGTTATCCCAAGAAATACAACAATTCCAACGAGAAAATCCAAGATTTACACCACGGCTGAAGACAATCAGACAAGTGTAATGATCAAGGTTTATCAGGGGGAGAGACCCATTGCTTCGGAAAATAGATTACTCGGTCAGTTTGAATTAACAGGAATTCCACCTGCTCCACGTGGTGTGCCTCAGATCGAGGTAACATTTGACCTTGATGCAGATGGGATTTTGCACGTCAAAGCGGTTGATAAAGGCACAAGTAAAGAGGCGTCTATAAAAATACATGCGAGGACGGGACTCACCGAGGAAGAAATTGAAAAGATGGTGAAAGAAGCTGAAGCCCACGCTGAGGAAGACAGGAAGAGGAAGGAATTAATTGATCTCCGTAACCAGGCGGATGCCTTCGCATACTCTGTGGAAAAGAGTTTGAAAGACCTTGGTGATAAGATACCTTCAGATAAAAAGTCGCAGGTTGAATCGGCTATAAAGAGCCTGCGCGATGTGATAAACCAGGATGACGCTGGAAAGATCAGAGAACAGCTTGAAAATCTTCAGAGAGTATGGAATGAGGTAACACAGGAGATTTACAAGTCACAGGCCGCAGGAGCAGGGGCACAGCAGCAGCAACAGGGTGGCGAAGACAAAGGTGATACTGGAACAAACTATGAAGTAGTTGATTAATGAAATTTTTGTTTGGCGAAGGCGCCTCAGGCGCCTTCGCCACACATTCATAAACATGGATTTTAAATTCTCCCAACATTATCATTTAACAGCATGAAAAAGAAGAGAGATTACTATGAAATACTTGGCGTTCCAAGAAACGCCACACCTGAAGAAATTAAAAAGGCGTACCGTCGCCTCGCCATAAAGTACCACCCGGACAAAAATCCAGATAACAAAGAAGAAGCTGAGGAAAAATTTAAAGAAATTTCTGAGGCTTATGAAGTTTTAATTGACCCTGAAAAGAGAAGAATTTATGACCAGTACGGACATGAAGGCCTACAGGGGGTCTTCAAACAGGGTGACTTCACATGGCAGGATTTCACACATGTTGATGATCTTAGAGACATCTTTCGTGAATTTGGCATAAATTTCGACTTTGGGGGAGGTTTCTTTGATTTCCTGAACGACATCTTCGGAGGACCATCACGCAGACGCGGGGGTTACGGAGTCACACACCACGGCCCTCAGAAGGGCGAGGATATCAGGATAAAAATCCCTTTAACCCTTGAAGAAATTGCAAAGGGGGCAACAAAAACCGTCAGGCTTGAAAGGTTTGAGGTCTGTAACGCCTGTGGAGGTACAGGGTCAAAATCCGGTAAGGTTCAAACCTGTCCCACATGCGGCGGTACAGGAGTTGTAAGAAAGGTCTCAAGGACATTCTTTGGCCAGTTTGTGCAAACCTCAACGTGTCCTACATGCCACGGAGAGGGCGTTGTTGTGACAGATCCATGTCCTGTGTGCCACGGCACCGGTAGGGTAAAGAAAAGGGTGGAGCTCAAAATCGGCTTTCCTCGTGGAATCCATGAGGGTCAGTCCGTTGTCTTAAGAGGCGAGGGACATGCGGGATACAAGGGTGGTCCGCATGGCGACCTCTATGCGGTTGTGGTTCAAAAGCTGCATGACCGATTCAAGAGAGACGGAGATGATCTTTATACAGAGGTGCCGATATCATTTTCAAAGGCTGCTCTTGGCGGTGATATAGTATTAAAGGACATCCTCGGTGAAACGGCCAAAATTCACATCCCACCGGGGACAAACAGCCATACAACCTTCAGAGTCAGGGGGAAAGGAATGCCACGTTTGAACGGAGGGCGTGGAGACCTCTTTGTAAAAGTTATCATCAAAGTTCCAAAGAAACTTACCCCTGAAATGAAGGCTTTGATTGAAAAGCTGGCCGAGTACGAGGAAAACGGTAAAGTGGGGCACGAAGAGAGCGTTTTTGAGAAGATTAAAAATGCGTTCAGATGATTAGCTACTATGCCCCACCGGACTCCATCAAAAATGGAAAGATTATTCTCTCAGGCCGAGAATTTCACCACGCCATCAATGTTACACGTCGCACGAAAGGAGAAATTTTGAGAGTAGTTGATGGTATCGGTGGCGTTTATTTTGCAAGAATTGAATCAATTCTCCACGACCAGGCGATACTCGAAATCGTTAAAAAACGGGAAACCGAAATTGAGCCCTGGACACATGTTGCCCTAATGCAGGGGATAATAAAGGGTGAGCGTATGGATTATTTTGTGGAAAAGGCCACTGAGCTTGGGGTTAAGGAAATTATCCCCGTTATAACCCGAAAATCATACAGGCCAGGGGCCGGCAGGGTGGAGAGGTGGCGCAAGGTGGCAATCTCGGCGATGAAGCAGTCCGGACGCGCTGTCCTTCCAAGGATTTTCGATCCCATTGAATTTGAAAAAATTTCCGATTTTCTTAAAAATTATAGCACCCTGATAATGCTTGATATGAGGGGCCAGAAAAATTTGAAAAATCAGAAGCTAACAAATAAAATTTTAGTCCTCGTCGGTCCGGAGTCAGGACTGGAGGAAGAAGAGAGACAGATGGCAAAAAGCTGGGGATTTGAGGAAATAAATATGGGAAAAAGGACGCTCAGGGCAGAGACAGCAGGTGTGGTAGCCCTGGGCGTCATTTTGTACAAAAACCATGATCTATAAGGAGCCCCTGCCCTTTATAAAACTTAAGGAGGTGATTTGAATGTCAGGAGTCCGTTTGAGAGACGGAGAATCCTTCGAAAGCCTGATGAAGCGGTTCAGAAAAGTCCTATCTAAAGACGGGATTATGCAGGACCTCAAAAGAATTCAGTTCTATGAGAAACCTTCAGAGAGAAGGAAAAAGGAGCTGATGGCTGCGAGAAGGAGACTCTTGCGGAAGATGAAGAAAGCCGAAGAATGAAATCTGTTGAAGATAGCCTGGAATTTAATCTTATAAAAAAAATTCTTGGTTCTTACCTTTTATCCGAACCTGGCAAAAATTCACTTGGGCGGTTGGCTCCGCTCTCTTCAAGGGATAAGATTAAAGAAGTCTATGGGCGGATTCGTGAATTTGCTGAGCTTAAAAAGAGGGGAGTTCAGTTCCCATTCGGTGATATTCCGCCTCTATTAACATCCCTTGAGAAGGTGAGGGCGGGGGCTTCTATTACAACGAAAGAAATATTCAACTTTTCTATCTTCATATCCACCTATGAAAAATTTTACTTTGCACTTCTCGATACCAGTCTTGCTCTTCCACACGATCCACACATCCTGAGAGGCATTAAGAGGGAAATTACAAAAAAAATTATGCCTGATGGTGAAATCCGTGACGATGCCACTCCTGAATTGATGAAATACCGGAGTCTGAAAAAATCCCTTCGCAATCAGATTATCAACAGAATGAATGAACTCATGGAGCTTTACGCAAAAAAGGGGTTCCTGAGAGATAGACTGGTTACTATTGTCAACGGCAGATTTGTTCTTCCTGTAGCCACTCATGTGAGAGTCAACGGCGTTGTTCATGGATTCTCCAATACTCGTGAAACCGTTTACATAGAGCCAATGGAAACCATTGATATCCAGAACAAATACATTCAGGTCATCGATGCCGAAAAGGATGAAATCGAGAGGATAAAGAGGGAACTCGTTGAAAGGCTGCACGAGCTATATCCAGTTTTGCAGGAAATATACGATCTGCTCGGTGAACTTGAGATGCTCAACGCTCGTGTAGAATTCATGGCTGACTTTTATGGAAGTATACCGGTCTTCTCTGAGACTGGAGATATAAAGGTTCGGAATGCAAGACATCCCCTGCTTTTGAAGGCAAGGGGATTTTCGAAAGTTGTGCCGTTAAATTTCGAGCTTCCTTCAAAGTACAGGGTGCTTTTGGTCTCAGGGCCGAACGCTGGTGGAAAAACTGTATTCCTGAAGACAATTGGTGTGATTTTCATGCTGATGAAATACGCCATTCCTGTGCCAGCCGAATACGCTGAAATTCCTTACGTCAACAACATATTTGCAGGTGGATTCGAAGACGAGCAGGACATCCTGGAGGGTGAGTCTTCTTTCACCTCACTTCTGAGGCAGATTCGGGAGATTCTCGATAAGGCTGGTAAAGATGACCTCGTGCTCCTGGATGAGTTTCTCGCATCAACTGATCCAAGGGAAGGTGCTGCACTTGCCTTTGTGATCATTAAAAAATTGATGGAGCAGGGAGCACGGGTCTTCGCGAATACCCATCTCTCTCCTCTGAAAATCTTCATCGAAAAGCACCCCCTGATGCTTAACGCACAGATGGGATTTGATCCGGTTACAAATAAGCCCACTTACCAGCTTGAGATAGGTAAGATTGGAGAGAGTCATGCCCTTGATATTGCAAAGAATGCAGGAATTCCCGTGGAATTAATTGATGAGGCAAAAAGCTATCTTGAAGGGATAGACCGTGAAATGGCAGAGCTAACACGTAGATTGAAGGAAAAGGAAAGGGAGTTACAGGAGCTCATCCGCGAGGTGAGAGAAAAAGAGAAATACATTAAGGTCCAGGAAGCACGGATAACAAAGGAATCCAAAAGAAAAATAAGGGCAATAGTTGACGCCCGTGAGAGGGAGATTCGAGAGCTTATCAAAACCCTTGACAAGGAAGTTAAAAAAGAGGCAAAACTTAGGCGTGCACGCGAGATCAAAAAGACCCTTGAAAATATCCGTCAGGAAGTCGATATTTTTGACAAAAAAGCGGAGCACCCGGTGATCGGGAAGACATATAGAATCAAACCTTTCGGCTTCACAGCAGCATTGGTGGATATAAAGGATGATAAAGCTTATGTAAAAATTGGGAAAACAAAGCTTGAGGTGCCCGTTGATTCACTCTACGAGGTGACGTAAAAGTTGAATAGAGATTTTATCGAGCGTGTACGCGAGGCAGTTGATATTGTCGAATACATCGGACGTTATGTTGACCTGAAAAGATCAGGAAAATCCTATCGGGGGCTTTGCCCTTTCCATCAGGAGAAAACCCCATCCTTCTATGTTGACCCTGACAAAGGAGTTTATCACTGCTTTGGATGTGGGGCATCGGGCAATATTTTCAGGTTTGTGATGGACATTGAAGGTCTGTCCTTCAGGGAAGCGGTTATCAAACTGGCCAGAGAGCACGGAATTGAGATCCCAACGAGAGAGACCGAGGGGAAAACCTCACCTATTTACGCGGCTTTGAAATTCGCATCCGATTACTATCACGAGCTCCTTTTCACATCGGTGGGACGTGAAGCCTACCGGTATCTAATGAAGAGGAAAATTACTTCACAGGCTATCGCATCATTCAAGCTCGGATTTGCGCCTTATGATGGTAAAAGTTTTGTAAATAAAGCAATTTCAAAAAATTTTGAC
>JALSOD010000209.1 GCA_026986655.1 Caldifarciminota bacterium
TCTTACGAGCATGAGGTCGCCGTCTTTGACGATGTAATCTCTCCCCTCAAGGCGGACTGCACCGTGCTCTTTTGCCTTTTTCATATCGCCACCAAATTTCATAAATTCATCAAAGCTGATAACCTCTGCCCTGATAAACCCCTTCGCAAGGTCAGTATGAATTTTACCAGCAGCTTCACGAGCAGTAGAACCCTTTCTTATCGGCCATGCACGGACTTCTTTCTCACCGGCTGTTAAAAACACAATATACCCAAGAACATGGAAAATTTTCTGTATCAAAAGATCAGTTGTTGGTCTCTCAAATCCATAGGCTTTAAACATCTCCCTTCGATCAGACTCATCAAGATCCACAATTTCTTTCTCGAGTGGCAAACATGTCCTCAGGAATTCAATCTTGCTCTCTTCCAACTTCTTGACAAGCTCCGTGTCTACTTCACCTTGCTCAAATTTTTCCTCTGACTGATTCAGAAGTACAATTCGTGGCCTGTTGGTGGCGAAAGTGTACCCCTTTATCAAATTCTCTTCATGCTGACTCAGTTCAACACGCCAGAGTGGTATCTCGTTCGATAGTGCATCCTCCAGTTTCCTCAGTACCTCAATAAGTTCGTCTGAAATCTTTCTAACCTTCCTCTCTTTCTCCAGTCTTTTGAGCTGAGAACTTACGAGGGAGAGGTCACTCAAAATTAACCTCAGGTTGATTTCTTCAAAATCATCAACAGCTGAGAACGGTTCAAAGTCAGGGACAACGTGGATGAACGCATCAAAGCCACTCATTGCGTTTATAATTTCACCCGCATTCTGCTCCTTCCACATTTTTCCAAAGCCATTAAAATCGAAAAGCTCAAAACTGGCATAGGTTACCTTTTGGGGATGATAGATTTCTGCCAGCTTCTTGACCCTATCATCCGGAATAAAGACCTGACCAACGTGATCCACATATCCTTTTCCGCGACTCCACTTTCCGCGAGTCAAAACTTCAAATAGTGTGGTCTTCCCTACTCCATGAGTTCCAATAATTGCGATTTCCATTTTTCACACCTTTCCTAAAAGAAGTATAACCCCTCCAGCGAGACTCGCAATGAGGGTGCTAAAATAATAAAGCAATGATGTCAAAACGGCTCCTTCCCGTGTTAATCCCACCTGAAACAGAGCAACAAAGCCACCCTCTCTCAATCCGAGCCCACTTATCGTCACAGGGATCATGGCTATCATATTAATCAAAGGGACGAAGAACATAAATCTATAAAGTGGATACGAAAGCCCAATGGATTTCATTGACACGTAGGCTGAGAATGCGTAAGAAAATTGAACCAGGAAAGAAATCAGAATACCTACAGCTACTCTACCCGGAGATGACCTGAATTCAAAATATGTATCGTAAAATTTTGCAAATCTTTCACCAATATTAAAAAATTTCACCAGCAACATCCATTCGCGAACGATTCTGTAGAAATACTTGTTGAACGAAATAAAAAGTAGTGCTATCAAAAAAATGGCGGCAGAAAAAATGATAATCCTTAAATTTTTGGGAAGATTGAACCCGATGGAGACTGCTATAAGTGACAGCACGGAAACGGCCACAAAACCGGTTAACCTATCCATTACCACCACAGCAAAATTTCCCTCGTAATTGTTTAATTCCTTTCCAATATAATAGCCACGAACCACATCAAGTCCACCAGAGGGCAAAAAATTTCCCATAAAAAAGCTAACGAGATAAATCTTAAGTAACTTAAAAAAAGACATGTCATTATTAAGGAAATACTTCCATCTCCAGGTTTGAAAAAGTATGGCTGCAAAGCTCAGGATTATTGCTCCTGAGTAAATGGTCAAGTTTATATGGCTAACCAGTGATAGAACTCTGTTTATGTGTATTTTCTTGAAGATCAGATAAAAAGCAAGAGCGGTGAGGATTATACGTAGGAAACTGGAATACTTTTTCATGGGAGTAAAGCGGAGAGGGTGGGATTCGAACCCACGGTAGGGGGACAACCCCTACAACGGCTTAGCAAGCCGCCGCCTTCAACCACTCGGCCACCTCTCCAGAAATGGCGGAGGGTGAGGGACTCGAACCCCCAAGGGCAAACGCCCAGCGGATTTCAAATCCGCCGCCTTACCAGTTAGGCTAACCCTCCGTTGGAATATTTATTTTAAATAGCTGAATTTCTACTATCAATCCCCTATTTACCGGGGAACTTCACAAGCTCGAGAATCGCCATCTCGGCTCCATCCCCCTTCCTGAAGCCAAGCCTGTAAATTCTTGTGTACCCACCCTCTCTATCCTTGAAAAGCGGGGCAATTTCGTCAAACAGATAATTTGTCATCTGTCTATCAACCAGATATCTTCTCACAAGCCTTCTTGAATTAAAATTGTCATTCTTGCCTATCGTGATCAGTTTTTCAACGAAACTACGTGTCACCTTGGCCTTCTGCAGAGTTGTTTTAATCCTGCCATGCTTCAACAGGGATATTGCTTGATTTCTCAGTAAAGACTGCCTGTGAGCTCTGTCTCTTCCCAGCTTCTTCACCCTGTTTCTATGCCTCATTAGTAACCTCCTTGGTTTCCTCTTCTCCAAGGTACTTACTTATGTCCATACCAAAAGAAAGTCCGAATCTCTCAAGTTTTTCCTTGATCTCTTCAAGTGACTTTTCCCCAAAGTTCTTAACCTGGAGAATCTCTTCTTCTGTCTTGGAGACAAGCTGAGCAATGGTTTCAATGCCCGCATCCTTCAAGCAGTTAGCAGTTCTCTTGGATGGCTCAAGGAAATCGATGCTCTTGCTCAGAATCTGATAGATTTTCTCCTTCTCCTCAAATTTCAGTTCATCTTTGCCATACGGAGCACCAATTTTCTTGAGCACTGGCTCAATGGACTTTAGAAGTGTCTTCGTAGCCATCTCAAGAGCTGTATCAGGCTTAATTGTACCGTCAGTCCAGATTTCCAGAATCAATTTTTCGTAGTCTGTCCTGGCTTTAACTCTAACATTCTCAACCGTGTAATTCACTTTGACAATAGGAGAAAACACACCATCAATAAAAATTGTACCTGCAGGGAATCCCTCTTTGGACATCTCATTCGCTGGAATGTAGCCTCTACCCTTCGCAACAATGAGCTCAGCGTAAAACCTTGCATCATCCCTTGTTAAAGTGGCAATGTGATGCTCGGGATTCACTATCTCGACATATTCTGGAACGTCTATATCGCCCGCCTTTACTTCTCTTGCACCCTCAGCTCGAATGTAAAGAGTCGCCGTTGTACTTACCTCTTCATCGAGTCTCAGTCTGATACCCTTAAGATTGAGTACGATCTGGGGAACTTCTTCCATCACACCTGGGATTGTGGAAAATTCGTGGGTTATACCATCTATTCTCATTGCAACTATGGAATAACCAGGAATTGAGGATAGAAGGACTCTTCTTAGCGCATTTCCAACTGTTATCCCATATCCTCTCTCAAGAGGAACATAAACAAATCTTCCATACTTGTCATTGAGTTCTTCTACAAAAATACCTTCTGGTAAAACGAACTGTGTGTCAAACATATATTATCACCTCACTACTTAGAGTATAGCTCGATAATGAGCCTTTCTGTAATCGGATGTGTGATGTCACTTCTCACTGGATATCTCAGAACTTTACCGAGGAATTTTTCTTTATCAAGGCTAAGCCATGCAGGTATCTGATCAAGATTTGTCTCTTCAAGAGCTTCTTTCACGAAAGGTATATTCTTGGACTTTTCCTTCAATGTAATTTCGTCTCCAGGCCTAACAAGGTATGAAGGAATATCTACTTTGTGGCCATTTACAATGACATGTCCATGAGAAACAAGCTGTCTTGCCTGAGCCCTCGATTTCGCAAATCCAAGATGATAGACAACGTTATCCAGTCTTCTCTCAAGGAGAGAAAGGAGATTCTCACCAACGTTTCCTCCCATCCTTCTCGCCTTCTCATAATAACCGCGGAATTGTTTTTCAAGAACTCCATAAATTCTCTTAACTTTCTGCTTTTCACGAAGCTGCAAGCTATAAATACTGTGTTTTATTCTTCTTGTAGGACCGTGCACACCAGGTGGGTATCTTCTTCTCTCAAAAGGACATTTTGAGGTAAAGCACTTTTCTCCCTTTAAGAAGAGTTTCTCTCCTTCCCTTCTACACAATCTACATTTAGGTCCAGTGTATCTTGCCATTTGTTATACTCTCCTTCTCTTCGGTGGTCTACAACCATTGTGAGGTATTGGAGTTACATCTCTGATAGCGAAAACCTGTAAGCCAGCAGCCTGAATTGCGCGGATTGCCGCTTCTCTTCCGGGACCAGGTCCCTTAACCCAGACTTCTACTCTCTGGACACCAAGGTCTTTGGCCTCTTTGGCAGCGGCTTCAGCCGCTTTTGAAGCGGCAAACGGGGTCCCCTTCCTTGTTCCTGAAAAACCTACAGAACCGGAACTTGCCCAGGCTATTGTATTGCCCTTTAAATCAGTAATTGTGACAATTGTATTATTAAAAGTACTCTGAATATGAGCAATTCCAACAGGTTCTACACCTTTAGCCTTTTTTTTCTTTCTCCTGGTTGCCTCACTTCTCCTTCTTGCCATAAAAATCCTCCTTATTTCTTCCTCTTCTTAAAGATGTTTCCACGAGGGCCTTTCCTCGTACGCGCGTTTGAACGTGTTCTCTGACCTCTTACTGGAAGTCCCATCTTGTGTCTTAATCCCCTGTAACATCCAATATCAATGAGCCTCTTGATGTTTCTCTGGATCTCGGCCCTCAAAGCACCTTCAACTTTGTACTTGTCAACTTCGGCTCTCAGCTTGGCAATCTCCTCCTCAGTCAGGTCTTTTACCCGCTTATCAGGATCGACACCTGAATCGTTGATAATTTTCCACGCAGTAGAACGTCCAATTCCAAAGATGTAGGTTAAACCAACCCAAACCTTTTTATTTCTCGGTAAATCAACTCCAGCTATTCTTGCCATTAATAAACCTCCTAACCCTGTCTCTGCTTATGCTTGGGATTTTCACAAATTACCATTAATTTCCCTCTTCTTCTCACAATCTTACACTTCGGACACATTTTTTTGACAGAAGACCTTACTTTCATAAATATCTCCTCCATTCAGGGAATTCAAAAAGGTATATAATGATACCTACTTGAATTCCCCATGTCAATGCTTTTTATTTTAATATCAAATCGCTTCCCGGTGGGAAGTTTAATTTATTTATACCTGTAAACTATTCTGCCTCGTGTAAGGTCGTAGGGGGATAGTTCAACAGTCACTCGGTCACCTGGCAGTATTCTGATAAAATGCATACGCATTTTACCTGATACGTGAGCAAGTATCACATGTCCGTTCTCCAACTCTACCCTAAACATTGCGTTTGGTAATACCTCTTTTACCGTACCTTCCACTCTTATTACATTCTTTTTCTTAGCCATAGTCTTCCTTACGAAATTTTTGAAAGAATTTCCGGACCGTTATCAAGGATTGCTATTGTATGCTCAAAATGGGCAGATAGTGATCCATCCCTGGTCACAACGGTCCATCCATCCTTCTTTGTTTTAACATGCGGATGTCCCATATTTACCATTGGTTCAAGAGCGAGCGTCATACCCATTTTTAAAACCGGACCTCTCCCTGGAGGGCCATAATTTGGAATAAATGGTTCCTCGTGTAATTTCAACCCAACTCCATGCCCTCCAAGATCTCTCACTACCGAAAAACCTTCTTTTTCTGCTGTAACCTGGATTGCATGGGAAATGTCTGATAGTCTGCTACCGGGATAAGCCTGGTTGATTCCGTTATATAACGCCCTTTCTGTTGTTTCAACGAGTTTCCTAACTTTTGGTGAAACATCCCCAACGATAATAGTTATTGCCGCATCACCTATGTAACCATTTAAATTAACACCAACGTCTACCTTTACAAGGTCTCCCTCTTTAATCTTTCTGTTTCCGGGTATTCCATGAACAACTTCGTCGTTGAGAGAAATGCAACTTGCGGCAGGATATCCACGGTAACCCAAGAATGCCGGATACCCTCCTCTGTTTTCAATAAATTCCTTGATTTTTGCATCAACTTCTTTTGTCATAACACCCGGTTTTACAATCTCTCTTGAGTATTCAAGCACCTCAGCAACAACCTGCGCTGCCTTTCTTATACCCTCGATTTCTTCGTCGGTCTTTATCAAAATCATTTAAAAATCACTTCCTCTATCGCCTCAGTTATTGCCTCAGGTTTCCCGGTCCCATCTATCTTAACAAGCAACTCCTTGGCCCTGTAATAATCGATCAATGGGGCAGTCTGCTTATGATAAACATCGAGTCTTCTCTTAATAGTCTCAGGATTATCATCTTTCCTCTGGACAAGCTTTGTACCACAAACATCACAGATTTCATCGTTCTTTGGGGGATTGTAAAGCAGATTATAAACAGCGCCACAGTTGGGGCACACCCTCCTCGCACTCAACCTTTTGACAATTTCTTCATCAGGGACATCGAGCAGGATTACCGCTTTTAAAGGCAACTGTTTTTTCTGGAGAAGCTCGTCCAGGCCTTCTGCCTGTTTAACTGTTCTTGGAAAACCATCAAGTATGAACCCTTTATCGATATTTGCGAGCTGCTCTTCGATCAGTCCCAGCATGATCTCGTCAGGTACAAGCTCTCCTCTTTTCATGTAGCCATCTGCAAGTTTTCCGAGCTCTGTACCATTTTTCACGGCCTCACGAAGAATATCACCTGTAGAAATTTTTACAAGGCCGTGTTTTTTGGCTATTATTTCAGCCTGAGTCCCCTTACCCGCACCCGGGGGACCGAGAAATACAAAATTCAGAATCGCCATCCTCTCAATCTCCCTTTCTTCAACAATCCCTCATACTGTCTCATTATGAGCTGGGCCTCTATCTTCTGCATAATCTCAAGAGCAACACCCACGATAATTAAAAGTCTTGTACCCCCAAAGTAAAATGGAATATTTGTCCACCTGATAAGATACCAGGGCAATATTGCTATGATGGCAAAGAAAACTGCACCTGGCAATAGGATTCTTGTCATTATTGTGTCTATGTACTCAGCAGTCTTGGGCCCTGGTCGAACCCCGGGGATAAACCCGGAGTATCTCTGGAGGTTATCCGCGAGATCTTTGGGATTCATCACAACAGCTGTGTAATAGTATGCAAAAAAGATAATGAGTGCCGCGTAAATCAAGTCATAGACAAGATTTCCTGGTTTGAACCAATTTGTAAAGTTTTGTGCCCATGGGGCAGAGACAAAAGTTGTAATAGTATTTGGAAACATTAAGAGTGCCTGAGCAAATATGATCGGGATAACACCCGCCGTGTTAACTGTAAGAGGCAAGTAAGATGACTGACCACCATACACCCTTCTTCCGACAACCCTCTTTGCATACTGGATCGGGATTCTTCGCTGAGCTTCTGTCACAGCCACGACTGCAGCAGTTACAATAAGCATTACCACAGCAACAAAGAGGAGCGTTATCGGCGAAATTCCACCACTCTTAAGAAGTCGGATAGTGTTCATAAACTCGTTTGGCACAGAATCAAGAGTTCCCGCATAAATTATGATTGAAATTCCATTTCCAATTCCAAAATCTGTGATCTGTTCACCAAGCCACATGAGGAAAATTGACCCGGCAGCAAGAGACACAACTGTGAGAAAGATGAATGCTGGTCCAGGATGTGGAACTACCGGTGCACCTGTAGGACTTGTGAGTCTCTGAAGGAATATGGATACACCAAACGCCTGAATAGCTGCAATTAAAATCGTGAGATAACGGGTATACTGGTTAATTTTTCGTCTACCATGCTCACCTTCTTTTTGAAGTCTTTCAAGGTATGGCCAGGCAGTTGTTAGAAGCTGGATAACGATTGAGGCCGAGATGTAGGGCATAATACCGACACCAAAGACAGCAGCCCTCGAAAGAGCACCACCAACAAAGATGTCGTACAACCCAAACACTGTGCCTCTCAGCTGGTTAAAGAATTCACCAAGTGCACGCGCATCCACTCCTGGCAGAGGAATGTGGGTACCGATTCGATAGACGAAGATGATAAGAAGGGTGTAAATTATCTTCTTTCTGAGGTCACTAATTTTTACTATATTTCCGACGCTCTGAAGCATCCTTTATTCCTCTTTTGATTCTTCTTTTTTAGCACCAGGCAAAATGACCTTACCACCTGCCTTCTCTATTTTCTCCTTTGCTTTTTCACTGATTGCGTCAACTTCAACTTCAAGCGCCTTTGTAATCTCACCCCTTGCAAGAATTTTCACCGGTTTTTTAGCAGATCTTATCAATCTCCTCTTCTCAAGTTCAACCTTAGTAACTTTCTCACCAGCCCCAAACTTCGCCTCCAGTTTATCAAGGTTAACCACCTGATAAACCACCTTGAATGGATAATTAGAAAATCCGCGTTTCGGCAGTCTTCTATAAAGTGGCATCTGGCCACCTTCGAACCATATCGGTTTTGCACCACCGGAACGGGATTTTTGGCCCTTATGCCCATACCCAGCAGTCTTACCAAGGCCGGAGCCAGGGCCCCTACCCTTCCTCTTCTTCTCTTTAACCGCACCATCTGCCGGTGCCAGATTGGAAAGATCAAACATCGTCCTATTCCTCCTTTTCTACCTCTTCAACCTTCACCAGATGTTTAACGACATTAATCATCCCCCTGATCTGAGGGGTATCTCTCTTCACCGTTGAACTGTTAATCTTTCTTAAACCGAGAGCATCAAGCGTTCTCTTGGCTTTCTTGTTCTGGTCTATTCTGCTCCTCACCAACGTTATCTTCAAGTACTTTTCTTTCACGGCCATACCTCCTTAAAATTCTTTTCAAGGGTACACCTCTAACCTTTGCGACTCTCTCGGGATTTTTCAACTTTAGCAGTCCATTTAATGTAGCTTTAAGCATGTTAATAGAATTATTGGATCCGAGGGATTTCGTGAGAGCGTTCTCGTAACCTGCAGCCTCAAGAATCGCACGTACCGGCTGGGATGCGATGATACCGGTACCAGGTGCAGCTGGTTTCAGCAAAATCTTACTCGCACCTTCACGGCCAATAACTTCATGAGGGAGAGTACCATTTAGAATTGGAACCTGAACGAGGTTCTTTCTGGCTTTTCTCGTTGCTTTCTGAATCGCCTCAGGAGTTTCCTGGGCCTTTCCATGTCCGATTCCTACTCTACCCTGGCCGTCACCAACAACTACCCACGCTGAAATCTTAAAATTTCTACCACCCTTTGTTACCTTTGTAACTCTTCTAAGAACAACGACATTTTCATTTAATTCTGTAATTCCTCTTTCAGCCATAATTCAACTCCCTTTAAAATTCAAGGCCGCCTTCTCTTGCGCCTTCGGCAAAAGCCTTTACTCTACCGTGATACTTATAACCTGCGCGGTCAAAAGCCACCTTCTTGATCCCTTTCTCAATTGCACGTTTCGCAATCAGCTTACCCACTTCTTTAGCTTTCGCAGTCTTTCCCTTCAGCTCCTTAAGTGCATCACGAATCTCAGGCGAGAGGGAGGAGGCACCGGTTATAACCCTTGACGGCCCTATAGGTGGGTCGATCACAATCTGGGCCCAGATGTGTTTGTTACTCTTATACACTACAAGCCTGGGCCTCTCCTCCGTTCCCTTAACCTTTTTTCTTACCCTTAAATGTCTTCTCTTTCTTCTCCAAACTTTAATCTCTGGTCTCATATTCTCACCTCAACTATGCTTTAACACCGGCTTTACCAGCTTTTCTTCTCACATACTCACCAACGTACCTGATACCTTTACCTTTGTATGGCTCAGGCGGCCTGACGGCTCTTATATTGGCTGCAAACTGACCCACGGCCTGCTTATCAATTCCTTCAACAATAATCTTATTCTGACCTTCCACCTTTACCGTGATCCCTTCAGGTGGAGTCATAACCACATCATGTGAAAATCCCACCTGAAGGACAAGATTCTTGCCATCCATTCTGGCCCTGTATCCAGTGCCCTGTACCTCGAGCTCTTTTTTAAATCCTTCCTTCACTCCAATGATCATATTGTTGATTATCTGCCTTGTCGTTCCATGAAGCGCTCTGTGAAACTTCTTATCCGTGGGTCTTTTTACTTGAATCTCCTTGTCCTTAAACTCAATGATCATATCCGGATGATGTCTAAACTCAAGCTGCCCTTTGGGGCCTTTAACTTTAATCAATCCATCTTTATACTCGACTGTGACTCCCTCTGGTATCTTGATTGGCATTTTTCCTATTCTTGACATCTTAATACCTCCTCACCATACGTACAGCATTAGTTCGCCGCCTACCTTTCTCATCCTGGCTTCGCGATCAGTCAGTAATCCCTGTGAAGTGGAAATTATCGCAATACCCATTCCATTTTTCACCCAGGGGATCTTATCAGAGCTCACATAGATTCTTCTTGAAGGTTTAGATACCCTCTGCAAATCCTCAATCACAGGCTCTCCGTACTCATCGTATTTCAGGACAACCTTGATCTTTCCACCTTTCTCTTCTGAAATCACCTGAAAGTCCTCGATGAACCCCTCGCGTTTTAAAATCTTTAAAATTTCCAATTTGAGATTAGATTTTGGCTCAACAACGACCTCTTCTTTTCTATTCCTTACGGCATTCCTGATTCTGGTGAGCATATCGGCAATTGGATCTGTATTCATTCTACCAACCTCCTCACCAGCTTGCCTTTTTAACGCCGGGAATTTCTCCCTTTAATGCAAGCTCTCTAAAGCAAATTCGGCACAGACCAAATTTTCTAATGTAACCGTGTGGTCTTCCGCACCTTTTACATCTATTTCTGTGCCTCACCTTGTATTTAGGCTCTTTCATAAAAGTCTTTACGACCTTAGCTTTCCTCGCCATTATGACCTCCTCTCAAACGGAAAACCAAATTCTTCAAGGAGACGCATAGCCTCTTCATCGGTTTCCGCAGTGGTAACAATTGCAATATCCATTCCAAAAACCTTCTTCACCTTATCAATATCAATTTCTGGAAACACTGTGTGTTCATTCAATCCAAAATTGTAGTTTCCTCTACCATCAAAAGAGTCCCTTGGAAGTCCTCTAAAATCTCTCACACGGGGTAGGGCAAAGTTGATCAATCTATCAAGAAAGTCATGCGCCATTCTTCCACGAAGAGTAACCTTTAATCCGATGGGCATCCCTTTCCTCAGGTGGAAAGCCGCAACCGCCTTTCTCGCTCTTCTAACCACAGGCCTCTGTCCGGTGATCATGGCGAGATCCTCAGCAATTACATCAAGAATCTTTGGATCCTGCACAGCCTCACCAACACCGACATTAACCACGACTTTCTCGATCCTTGGGACCTGATGGATATTTTTGTATCCCAACTCTTTCATCAACTTCGGCCTGATTTTCTCTTTGTATTCCTGGAGATACCTGGACATCACTCAATCACCTCTCCGCATTTTTTGCAATATCTCACTTTTCTACCATCTTCTAAAAACTTAAATCCGACACGGGTAGGATTTCCGCAGTTCGGGCATATCAATCTGACATTTGAAACATGAATAGGCGCTTCCATCTCGATTATTCCATGTGGCTCTTCTGGAGAAGTTCTTCTCTGATGCTTTTTAACCTTATTAACGTCCTCAACGATAATCCTATTTGTCTCAGGAAAAACTTTGATTACTTTCCCAATTTTCCCTCTTGTCCTGTTGTGGTCGCCTTTAACCACGAGGACTGTATCACCTTTCTTGATCTTCGCAGCCATTTAGACCACCTCCGGAGCGAGAGACACAATTTTCATGAACTTTCTTTCTCTCAGCTCTCTTGCAACAGGACCAAAAACACGGGTACCCTTTGGATCGTTGTACTGGTCAATAAGAACCGCCGCGTTATCATCAAACTTTATGTAGGTGCCATCCTTTCTCCTCATTTCCTTTCTCGTTCTCACAATCACAGCCTTCATCACATCACCCTTTTTCACAGATGAACCGGGGACAGCCTCTTTGATGGTAACAACAACGACATCTCCTACATAAGCATACTTTCTTCTTGAGCCACCCAAAACTTTAATAACCATGGCCTCCTGTGCACCAGTATTATCAGCAATCTTTAATCTCGTAAAATCCTGTATCATTTTTCTTCCTCCTTGTTCAACAATTCCTCTGGACGTTCGGCTTTCCTAAGAATTTCAACAAGTCTCCATCTCTTGATCTTTGAAAGGGGTCTGGTCTCCATAATTCTCACAATGTCACCCTCTCTCGATTCGTTGCGTTCGTCGTGGACATAGTACTTTTTTCTGACTTTGATATATTTCTTGTAGAGAGGGTGCTTGACTATTCTCTCTACGACCACGACCCGTGTTTTGTCCATTTTATCGGAAACGACCTTACCGACTCTTTCCTTCCTGAACCCGCGTCTTTCCATCATTTCACTTCACTCCCGGTTTGTTGGAGTTCTCTTTCCCTCAGAATAGTGAGGATTCTCGCGATGTCTTTTTTTAGCATCTTGAACATGTGTGATTTTACCTCGGCCTTCTGTGCGTGCTGGAAACGGAGATTAAAAAGCTCCTCCTTTAGCTCACTCAACTTTTGGCGGAGTTCATCGTCGGTCAGTTCCCTTAATTCTCTTGCCTTCATCACATTCCTCCTTCCTTAAGAGACACAAACCTTGTCTTTATGGGAAGTTTAAAAGACGCCTTCCTGAATGCCTCACGAGCCTGTTCCTCTGTAACACCGGCCAGCTCGAAGAGAATTCTGCCAGGTTTCACCACTGCGACCCAGCGATCGACGTTACCCTTACCCTTTCCCATACGTGTCTCGGCAGGTTTCTTGGTCACGGGCTTATCAGGGAAAATCCTGATCCAGAGTTTGCCACCCTTTTTAAGATACCTTGTGATGGCAAGACGGGCAGCTTCTATTTGATTTCCCGTGATCCAATGCGCCTCAAGCGCTTTTAATCCATATTCACCAAAAGCAATATAGTTTCCTGAAGTTGCCTTTCCTTTTCTCCGACCCCTGTGCTGTTTTCTATATTTTGTCCTCTTAGGCATCAACATTTCTAATACACCTCCTCCTCTTCCACACCTTTCTTTGGAAGTATCTCACCTTTGTAAATCCAGACCTTCACCCCGATAGTACCGTATTTTGTGTAAGCAGTAGCCTCAGCGTAATCAATGTCTGCCCTCAGTGTCTGAAGAGGCACCCGACCTTTTCTGTACCACTCTTTACGCGCGATCTCTGCACCACCAAGCCTTCCCTTAGTCTGGACCTTTATACCCTTTGCACCCATCCTCATTGCCATATCAACAGCTCTCTTCATAGCCCTTCTGTGCGAAACACGCTGCTCAATCTTCTGAGCAATAGACTGAGCCACAAGCTCTGCCTGAATTTCTGGTATCCTGACCTCATGAACATTTATGTTGATGTCCCTTTTACCTGTTAACTCCATGAGCTCTCTTCTCAAGATCTCAACCTCAGCTCCTCGTCTTCCAATCACAACACCCGGTCTTGATGTGTAAATGTTGATGCTCAGTTTTTCTGCGGCTCTATCAATAACAATATCGGCAACCTGTGCATCTTTCAGTCTCGTTCTTAAATACTGTCTAATCTTAAGGTCTTCTTGAAGGTTTGCTTCGAGATCTTTTCCCTCAGCAAACCAGTGAGCTTTCCAATCTTTGGTAAATCCCAATCTAAACCCGATCGGATGAACTTTCTGACCCATGTTACCTCCTATTCAGAGACTTGAATTGTTATGTGAGACATTCTATGCCTGATTAACACGGCTCTTCCGCGCCATGCAGGTCTGATTCTTCTCATTGTAGGTCCCTTGTCAACTTTAGCCTCAACTATCCTCAACTGATCCTTTTCCACCTGATGTTTTTCGGTATATGAAGCAACTGCTGCTTTCAGTGCCTTCTCGATCAATCTTGCTGCTTTCTTTTTCGAAAAAGCGAGAATTGCCTCTGCCTGGGGTACACTCTTTCCACGAATTAAATCCATAACAGGCTTAACTTTCTTTGGAGAAATTCTCTGATATTTCAAAATAGCTCTTCCAACTGCCATCTTCCCTACCTCACTTTACCTTTCTGTGCTTTCTTCATATCCTTGTGTCCTCTATAGGTCCTCGTTGGTGCGAATTCACCTAACTTGTGTCCTACCATATCCTGATGAATGTAAACCGGTATAAATTTCCGACCGTTATGAACCGCAATAGTGTGTCCAACAAACTCAGGCAGAATAGTGGAACGTCTTGACCAGGTTTTAATAACCTTCTTCTCGCCCTTTTCGTTAAGCTCTTGGATTTTCTTCAGCAATTTAGGATCGACATACGGTCCTTTCTTAACGGATCTGCCCATTATTATTTCCTCCGCTTCTTAGCAGTACGTCTTTTAACAATAAATCTGTCAGAAGGTTTTCTCTTCTTTCTCGTTTTCTTCCCATCAACAAGACCCCACGGACTGCAAGGTGGACGACCACTCTTTGAGCGACCTTCTCCACCACCAAGTGGGTGATCCACCGGGTTCATCACGATACCTCTGACGTGAGGACGTCTGCCCATCCATCTCTTTCTTCCAGCCTTACCGATATCAACATTCTCGTGGTCCACGTTCGAAACACGTCCAATAGTTGCAAGGCACTTCTGGTTAATCAATCTTACCTCACCGGATGGCAGTTGAACGTGAGCGTATTTCCCTTCTTTTGAAAGAATAACTGCCGCCGTGCCGGCTGAGCGGACAAGCTGTCCACCCTTTCCAGGGACAAGCTCGATATTGTGAATCTCCCAACCCTCCGGAATCTCAGAGAGTGGAAGGGCGTTCCCAACTTTTAACTCTGCCCCTGGACCCGACATTACCTCATCACCAACTTTTAAGCCGTCGGGCGCTATAATATATCTCTTTTCACCGTCAACATACTGCAGGAGAGCAATCCATGCTGTCCTGAATGGATCATATTCAATTGACTTTACTTTCGCAGGGATTCCAAATTTCTCTCTTCTAAAATCAATAATCCTGTACTTCCTTTTATTTCCGCCACCTCTAAATCTAACTGTTATTCGCCCCAGGTTATTCCTTCCACCGGTCTTCGGAAGAGTTACCGTGAGAGATTTTTCAGGTTCCTTTCTCGTCAATTCACTGTAGTCGACTGTGCTCATAAAGCGTCTCGACGGCGTGTATGGTTTGTACTTTTTAATTCCCATTTAAATCACACTCCTTCCAATCCTTCGATTCTTTCACCTTTTCTTAATTTAACGTAAGCCTTTTTGTACGATCTCGTGTATCCAGGTGCTCTTCTCACTCTTCTCGGTTTTCCTTTCATATTCACAATCTTCACATCCTCAACTTTCACCTTAAAAAGCTCTTCGATAGCCTTCTTGATCTGGGGCTTGTTGGCATCCTTAGCCACCTCGAACGCGTAGTAATTTCCGAGCTTCTCTCTCAAAAAAGTAACCTTTTCCGTCAAAATCGGTCTGATGATAATATCTCTCGGGTCTTTCATACCAATCTCTCCTCAAGTGTTTTCAAGCTATCCTTTTCCAGAACCACATACTCGTAATTCAACACGTCGAGGGCATTCAAGTCCTTAGCTAACTTCACATCCACTTTCGGTATGTTTCTTCCGGACAGATAGACGTTTCTGTTATGCTCGTTGAGAACAAATACCACCTTTCTGCTGTCCAGCCCCATTCTGTTCACCAGGTTAACCATGTTCTTTGTCTTCGGAGTGTCAAATCCAACCTTTTCCATAACAAAAACGCGTCGAGCCATTGCCCTATCCGAGAGAGCCATTTTAAGAGCGAGTTTTTTTACCTTTTTTGGCACACTGTAGCTATAGTCGCGTGGTTTTGGACCGAAAGCTTTATATCCACCCACAAATATGTTGGCTGATCTCGAACCGTGTCTTGCTCTACCAAGTCCCTTTTGAGGGAACAATTTTGCTGTTGAATAAGCAAGCTCGCTTCTCGCCTTTGTCTTATGGGTACCGCGTCTCTTATTCGCCTGATACATTCTTACAACTTCCCAGAGCACAGCCTTCTTAGGCCTCACTCCAAAAACCACTTCTGGTAATTCAACCGTATCTATCTTTTCTCCATTAGCGTTAAAAAGTGGAGCTTTCATTTCTTATTCTCCTCTTTTTTCTTGGAACCGAGAGCCGAGACAACCGGTTTATTGGGTTTGGGCCTCTTAGTCTTTCTCAGAATCACTATGCTTCCATTGGCACCTGGAACTGCACCCTTGACAAGTATCAGATTTTTATCCGGATAGATTTTTACCACCTGAAGATTCAGAACCGTGACTCTTCTGTTTCCCATGTGTCCAGCCATCTTCTTGCCTTTCCACACGCGACCTGGATCCGTAGTCTGACCGATGGAACCTGGAGCTCTATGAAACTTAGAGCCATGTGATTTTGGGCCTCCGTGGAAGCCCCACCTCTTCATAACACCCTGGAATCCCTTACCTTTAGAAATCCCTGTTACATCAACGAACTCATTTTCTTCAAAAACGTCCGTGACTTTGATTGCCTGCCCTGGTTTGAATTTTGAAGGATCTTCAACCTTGAATTCAGTGATCTTCTGGGCAGGGTAAGTTTCCCTGCCATCACCCAGGGCCTTAACAAGTTCACCAAGAAGAGGCTTCGAGAGCCTCTTCTTGGGAACTTCGCCAAAAGCCACTTTGATTGCGTTGTAACCGTCCTTCTCAACAGTCTTCCCCTGAAGGACGTAACAGGGGCCGGCTTCAATAACGGTAACAACCGTTATTGAGCCGTCTTCGGTAGGGATCTGGGTCATTCCCAGCTTTCTACCAATTATTCCTTCCATTTTTTACACCACCTTGATTTCAACGTCTACACCAGCTGGCAAATCCAGTCTGGATAGTTTATCAATCGTTTCCTGTGTTGGTTTCCTGATCTCTATCAGTCTTTTGTGAATCTTTAGCTCGAACTGCTCTTGAGAACGCTTGTGCACATGAGGTGATCTGATAACCGAGAAAAGCGTCCTCTTCGTTGGAAGAGGGATTGGACCAGACACCTCAGCACCCGTCCTCTTGGCAGTCAGCGTTATCCTCTTCGCCGACCTATCAATCAAGGCCGGGTCAAATGACTTTAGCTTTATCCTTATTTTTCCTTCAATCATTTTACTCTATGATCTCGGTTACGACTCCAGCACCCACAGTTCTTCCACCTTCTCTAACTGCGAATCTGAGTCCTTCCTCAAGAGCTACTGGCTCGATAAGCTCAACCTCAAGATTGACGTGGTCACCAGGCATGACCATTTCGCGACCCTCTGGAAGCTTGATTGTACCGGTTACATCTGTTGTTCTGAAATAGAACTGAGGCCTGTAGCCAGTGAAGAATGGTGTGTGTCTTCCACCCTCTTCTTTCTTCAAGACGTAAACCTGAGCCTTAAATTTCTTGTGAGGCGTGATAGAACCAGGTTTCGCAACAACCATTCCTCTCTCAACGTCGTCCTTCTTGATTCCTCTCAAAAGAAGTCCAACGTTATCACCAGCTCTTGCTTCGTCAAGAATCTTTCTGAACATCTCGATAGACGTAACAACTGTCTTGATTGGCTTGTCTCTGAAGCCAACAATCTCAACTTCCTCACCTGGCTTAAGAATACCACGCTCAACCCTTCCTGTCACTACAGTACCACGACCCGTGATGGAGAAGATGTCCTCAATTGCCATGAGGAATGGCTTGTCAATCTCTCTCTTAGGCTCAGGAATGTACTCATCCATTGCATCAAGGAGTTCCTTGATGGATTTGAACCACTCACAATCTTCACTTTCACACTCGAGCGCTTTGAGAGCTGACCCCCTGATAATAGGAACCTCGTCACCAGGGAATTCGTAGTTGTTAAGAAGGTCTCTGATCTCAAGCTCCACGAGATCAAGAATCTCAGGGTCATCAACCATATCAACCTTGTTCATGTAGACAACGATGTATGGAACGTTAACCTGTCTTGCCAAAAGGATGTGCTCTCTTGTCTGAGGCATAGGTCCGTCAGTTGCGGCAACAACAAGGATAGCACCGTCCATCTGGGCAGCACCAGTGATCATGTTCTTAATGTAGTCAGCATGACCCGGGCAGTCGATGTGAGCATAGTGCCTTTTCTCTGTTTCGTACTCAATGTGAGCAAGATTAATTGTGATTCCGCGAGCCTTTTCCTCAGGAGCCTTATCGATCGCGTCAAAGGGGACGTACTCTGCAAGTCCCTTGAAGGACAGGTACTTTGTTATAGCACTGGTCAGTGTAGACTTTCCGTGGTCAACATGACCAATTGTTCCAACGTTTATATGTGGCTTCTTCCTTTCAAACTTTGGCTTAGACATATCTTACACCTCCGTTGCTTATTGTAATACTAAAATTTTCTCCAGCTCGTCCTCTGGCACAGGTGCGAAATGAGACAGCTTCATCCAAAAGTTTCCTCGCCCCTGTGTCAGGGAACGCAGCGTTGTTGAATAGCCAAAAATTTTCCTCAGGGCAACTCTTGCAACAACTTTTTGCAAGACCTCACCCAGAGCTTCAATTCTCACGAGCTCACCGCCCCTGGCACCTAAATCTGCAACTACATTCCCCACAAATTCCTGGGGGAGTACTATCTCCAGATCCACTACTGGTTCAAGTAAAACAGGTTTTCCCTCTTTCAGGCCATCCTGCATTGCACGCAGGACAGCAAGCCTCGTGCCAAGGGGAGTATACTCCTCTCCCAATAATACCTTTAATATTTTAATGCCTACGTCGACAACTTTGTAGCCCATTAATGGACCATAATAAAGTGCTTCCTCAATTGCAGAATTTAAAACTTCCTGAATTTCCCCACTTAAACCATCGACTTCTATTTCAACATAGTTCCCTTCTCCCTTATTCCTTGGTGTAATCTCAAGCTCCACTCCACCTTTGTGTCTTACACCTCCAATCTCCTTATCAACGGTTCTCTCAATTCTTACAGGCTGGGTTATTGTCTCACGATAAGCAACCTGAGGTTTGCCCGTCCTAACCTCAAGTCCAAATTCGCGTTTCAATCTATCAACGATAATATCAAGGTGAAGCTCTCCCATACCGGAAACCAGCAATTGACCAGTTTCCCTATCCCTCTCAATCCTGAAAGTTGGGTCCTCTATAGACATCTCTTTTAATGTAGTCTCTAACTTCTCCTCATCCTTAGCCGATCTGGGCTCAATAGAAAGTGAGATTACAGGCTCAGGGAAACTCATACCTTCAAGCAAAATCGGGTGGTCAGGGTCAGAGAGCGTATCTCCGGTTTTCGCTGTTTTAAGTCCCACAAGTGCAACAATTTCACCGGCTCTTGCAAAGTTCACAGGCTCTTTCTTGTTGGCATGCATGAGATAGATTCTTGTAACCCTTCCAACCTCGCCACTATTATTGACGAGGACCTTTTTGTTTACCCTGAGACTCCCTGCGTAAACCCTTGTCAAAAACAATTTGTTCGCATGTTTGTCAAGCTGAATCTTAAAAACGACAGCCGTAAAAGGCTCATCTGGGTCAGGTCTTCTTTCAAGTTTTTCTCCTGTGTTAGGATTGATTCCAACAACAGGAGGCATATCAAGTGGTGAAGGGAGATAATAAACTATGGCATCAAGCAAGGGTTGGATGCCCTTATTTTTGAGTGAAGACCCCATCAACACGGGAACAAATTTCTGTTCCAGCGTACCCTGTCTTATAGCCTTTCTAAGCCTTTCGGGACTTACTTTTCCCTTCTCTTCAAATTCATCGAGTATCTTCTCGTCGAATTCAGAAAGCTCAAAAATCAAACTTTCGTAGGTCTCAGCGATCCCATCTTCAAGCTCTACTTTTTCCACTTTGTATTTTTCACCGGTATGGTCAATTTCATCACTCCAGATATACTTCTTCAATTCCACAAGGTCAATCACTCCGGTGAACGAACTCTCAATCCCAACTGGTAACTGGAGGGGGAGAGTCTTCACTTTGAATCTCTCCTCGATCATTCCAATCACTTTCTTTGGGTTAGCACCAAGCCGATCAAGTTTGTTGATGTATGCAATCCTTCTGACATTATACTTATCAGCTTGATGCCATACGGTTTCTGACTGAGGCTCCACTCCTGCCACACCATCAAAAATAACAATAAGTCCATCAAGAATTCTGAGGGATCGCTCAACTTCAGCTGTGAAATCTACATGTCCGGGAGTATCGATAATGTTAATTCTAAACCCCTTCCAGTAAACTGTTGTCGCAGCACTAACGATAGTTATCCCCCTCTCCTTTTCCTGAATCATCCAGTCGGTGGTGGCACTACCCTCATCTACCTCCCCTATTCTATGAACTCTCTTTGTATAGTAAAGAATACGTTCTGTGGTTGTGGTTTTGCCAGCGTCGATGTGAGCGGCAAAACCAATATTTCTAATTTTATCGAGTTCATACTTATTATGCGGTTTAGTGTCACCACTCATACATTATCACCACTTGAAGTGAGCAAATACCTTATTGGCCTCAGCCATCTTATGGGTATTTTCTCTAATCTTCATAGCGGCGCCTGTACCTTTGGAGGCATCGATAAGCTCATTTGCGAGTCTTTCAAACATTCTTCTCTCACCTCTTCCCCTTGCAGCTTTAATAACCCATTTAATTGCAAGGGAAAGCTGCCTCTTTGGCCTAACCTCCACAGGTACCTGGTAGGTTGCGCCACCAACTCTTCGAGGTCTTACCTCTAATTTTGGCTTCACATTTTCAATAGCCTTTTCAAAAACCTCGTAGCCGTTCTGACCTGTTTTTTCCTCAATATACTCAAGGGCCCTGTAGAAAATTTTTTGTGCAAGGGCCTTCTTTCCATCCCACATCAAGTTGTTGATAAACTTGGCTGCTATTACTGACCCATATTTCGGGTCAGGTGCTATATGTCTCTCTGGTGCTCTTCTTCTTCTCATGATTTCAACTCCTGGGGATTATGAACGAGGTCTTTTTGTTCCGTATAGAGACCTTGAATTTCTTCTTCCTTCGACACCAGCTGCGTCGTACTTACCTCTAACGATATGGTACTTAACACCTGGCAAGTCTTTTACACGTCCACCTCTCACAAGCACGACAGAGTGCTCCTGAAGATTATGACCTTCACCCGGGATATAAGCCACGACTTCCTTTCCATTTGTCAATCTCACCTTAGCCACCTTCCTCAAAGCGGAATTAGGCTTTTTCGGGGTGGTTGTATAAACTCTGATACACACCCCGCGTTTCTGAGGATTACCCTCAAGAGCCGGAGACTTCGACTTCTTCGTTTTCGGCTTCCGCGGATGTCTTATCAATTGATTAATTGTTGGCATACAATTCCTCCTTTGTCATCGAGTAAGGTTAATTAATTAACCGATTTAACAGTATCTGTCAAGTAAAATTTAAAAAGGGAGGGGCATTTTGCTCCGCAAAATGCCCCTCCCTAATCCTTTTCTCTATCCTGCTGCCTGAAACTCCTCTCCTTCTTCTTTCTCTTCAGGCACTTCTTCCTCACCAACAACTATATCTCTGTACTCTCTTAAACCAGTTCCTGCAGGTATAAGATTTCCGATGATTACATTCTCTTTCAATCCTCTTAACTCGTCCACTTTCCCGGCAACTGCTGCGTTTGCAAGAACCTTTGTGGTCTCCTGGAATGATGCAGCGGAGATAAAGCTTTCAGTTGCCAGTGACGCTCTTGTAATTCCAAGCAGAATCGGCTCGTACTGCGCAGGTTTTCCACCTCTCTTCCTCACTTCCTCGTTCTCCTCGATAACCTTTATAAAGTCCACAATGTCGCCCTGTATGAATTTCGTGTCACCCGGATTCTCGATCTTTACTTTTCTCATCATCTGACGAACAATAATCTCAATGTGTTTGTCATCAATTTTAACACCCGAAAGTCTGTAAACTTCCTGAATCTGGTCAAGCAGGAACTCCTGAACATAATCTTTACCCTTAATTCTCAAGATGTCATGAGGATCGATTGGCCCGGTTGTAAGTGGCTCGCCTGCCTGAATTCTTTCACCATTTCCAACGAGCAGATATTTACCGAAAGGAACTAGATATTCCCTTGGTTCACCGGCATCCGGCACAATGCGAATTCTGAAGTAACCCTTCTCTGGAGGATTGATTTCCACAGTTCCATCGATCTCCGCAACGATTGCCTTATCTTTGGGTGAACGTGCCTCAAAGAGCTCCTCAACTCTTGGAAGACCACCTGTAATGTCCTTAGTCTTACCAGCTTCACGAGGCACCCTTGCCACGATCTCACCGGGATAAACCTCTTCCCCTTCTTTCACAGCAAGACGAGCTTCGTGAACGAGAGGAATTTCCTCAACAACTTCATCGGTCTGGGGATTAACAATCAAAACTGTGGGGAAATACCTCTTATGTTTATCAATTTCGATTACTCTCTCGATCTTTCCTTCTTCGTAAGTCTCACGGAGCGTAATTCCCTCTACAAGGTCTCTGAACTTGACCTTCCCAGACCTTGTTGCAAGGATCGGCAATGAATATGGCTCCCACTCGACAAGTGGCTGGCCTTTTTTAACCTTCTCTCCATCCTCAACCAGGATGTTTGCCCCGTAAGGTACACCGAATTCTCTTACAACATCGTCGTGTTTGACGATAATCTTACCCTTCTTAGAAAGGGAAACCACGGCGCCGTTTGACCTCTTGACTGTCTGAAGATTTACAAATTCAACCACGCCATCAAATGGTGCTACGTGTCTAACTTCTTCGGCAATACGCTCGGCAGCTCCACCCGTGTGGAAGGTTCGAAGTGTTAACTGTGTTCCCGGCTCACCGATGGACTGAGCAGCCATCACACCAACTGCCTCTCCGATTTCCACCATGCGACCTGTCGCGAGGTTTCTACCGTAACACTTTGCACAAACACCATGCTTGGCCTCACATCTCAAAACAGTTCTAACTTCGATGGACTCAATTCCAGCTTCTTCAATCTTCTTTGCTGCTTCTTCAGTTATCTCTTCGTTGTAATCAACAATAACCTCGCCGGTGATCGGGTGTACAACTCTATCTACAGAGACACGTCCAACGATTCTTTCAGAAAGAGGTTCGATAACGGTCTCTCCATCTTTCAGAGCAGAGATCCTTCTACCCATGATGGTGCCACAGTCTTCTTCCGTAATCACAACTTCCTGGGCAACGTCAACCAATCTTCTCGTCAGGTGTCCTGCATCCGCTGTCTTCAACGCTGTATCAGACAGTCCCTTACGTGCACCGTGTGTAGAAATGAAGTATTCCAGCACCCGGAGTCCTTCTTTAAAGTTTGAAATAATTGGTGTTTCAATAAATTCACCGACACTTTCACGGCCCTTTCTGGGTCTTGCCATCAACCCTCTCATTCCAGCAAGCTGTCTCACCTGGTCAATGTTACCTCTCGCACCAGAAGTCACCATCATGTAGATAGGGTTAAATCCATCTTTATCTTTTTCAATCTTCTCAAACATAGCCTCTTTGACTTCTTCGGTGGCACGTGTCCAGATGTCCAGAATCTTCTGATACCTTTCAATTCTTGAAATCAATCCTCTCTGAGCGCCAAGTTCAACCTTTTCTCTCTCTTCCATCGCCTCGCGGATAATTTCCTCCTTCTCCTCAGGCACGATCATGTCATCAATTCCAAATGTGAGACCGGATTTGGTTGCATAGGAGAATCCGAGGTTCTTCATGTCGTCCAGGAACTTTGCCGTGACTTTGTTCCCAAATCGCTTATGAATTGTCCACACGAGATTCTGGATTTCTTTCTTACCGAGGTTCGAGTTGATGTATTCCATCCCCTCTGGAATGATATCATTAAAGATAATCCGACCCATCGTGGTCTTTACGTATTTACCGTTGATTGGGACTTCAATCTCTCCGTGGAGATCAATAAGTCCGTTGTTGTATGCAATTCTTGCCTCATCAACAGAGGAGAATTTGGTCCCTTCACCTTTTGCTCCCTTTTTCATCCTCGTAATGTAGTAAATTCCAATAACCATATCCTGGGAAGCGGACGCGAGAGGCTTCCCGTGCGCAGGCGAGAGAATGTTGTTTACAGAAAGCAGTAGCGTGGAGCTTTCAAGCTGAGCCTCCAGTGAAATGGGAACAAAGACGGCCATCTGGTCACCGTCGAAGTCCGCATTGTATGCGTTACAAACAAGTGGATGGAGTTTTATCGCCTTACCCTCCACGAGAACGGGTTCAAAAGCCTGAATAGATACTCTGTGAAGTGTAGGTGCACGGTTGAGGAGCACAGGATGGTCTTTTACAACCTCTTCAAGGAGTTCCCATACTCCTTCGTGTCTCTGCTGGAGCAGTCTTCTCGCGGACCTAATAGACTGAGCAAGTCCTGACTCCTCAAGCTTATGCTCAACAAAAGGCTTGAACAGCTCGATTGCCATCTCTTTTGGCAATCCCACCTGATGGAGCTTCAGCTCAGGTCCAACAACAATTACCGATCTTCCAGAGTAATCAACACGTTTTCCAAGCAAGTTTCTTCTCAGGAGCCCCTTCTTACCCCTCAAGATATCGGAAAGTGACTTTAGCTTCCTTCCACCACGACCAACAACAGGCCTGCGTCTTCTGGAGTTGTCAAGGAGTGCGTCAACAGCCTCCTGAAGCATTCTTTTCTCGTTTCTCAGAATAATTTCAGGGGCATTGAGCTCGATCATATTTTTAAGACGGTTATTCCTCGTAATCACACGCCTATAAAGGTCGTTCAGGTCACTTGTCGCATATCTACCACCATCAAGTGGCACAAGAGGCCTTAGATCTGGAGGGATAACAGGAAGGACTTCCAGGATCATCCATTCAGGACGTGATCCCGAATTCAGGAAAGATTCAACAATCCTCAGTTTTTTAAGGATTTTGCTCATTCTGAGTGGAGAGCGTTCAAGCTTCATCTGGGTTCTCAGAGTAATTGCCATTTCCTCGAGATCAAGCTCTGAAAGCAGTTTTTTTAGTGGCTCGGCTCCCATAGAGGCTTCAAACTCACCTTCACCGTACTCATCCAGTGCCTGTCTAAATTCAGCCTCAGTTAATACCTGGCCTTTGACGAGTGGTGTATCACCTGGATCTGTAACAATGTATGAGTCATAGTAAAGAATGTCTTCGAGCTGTCTGATAGTAAGATCAAGCAGGAGACCAATCATGGATGGGGGTACCTTGTAGTACCAGATGTGTGCGACTGGTACTGCAAGCTCAATATGCCCCATCCTCTCTCTTCTAACAGCAGATGTTGTGACTTCTACACCACAACGATCACAAATTATGCCTTTGTATCTTTTGCCCTTGTACTTTCCACAAGCACACTCGTAATCCTTTACAGGACCAAAAATTCTTTCGCAGAACAATCCGTCTCTTTCAGGTTTCTGAGTCCTATAGTTAATTGTCTCAGCACGTTTGACTTCTCCATAGGACCAGCTTCTGATAGCCTCTGGAGAAGCCAGTTTTAATCTAATAGCGACTAAATCTTTGGGGTTTATATCAGCCACTTTTATTACCCCCTTTTGTTTTATTCTTCAACGATGATCTCGACATCAAGTGCAAGACCTCTAAGTTCTTTGAGCAATACATCGAATGATGCTGGTAATCCGGGCTCTGGTGATTCTTCGCCCTTAATGATCGCCTGATAAAGCTGATTTCTTCCCTTGATATCGTCGGATTTCACAGTAAGCATTTCCTGGAGTGTGTAGGCGGCTCCGTAGGCCTCAAGCGCCCAAACTTCCATTTCACCAAACCTCTGACCACCGAAATGCGATTTTCCACCAACTGGCTGCTGGGTGATCAGTGAATATGGACCTGTTGCGCGGGCATGCACCTTATCTTCAACCATGTGAATAAGCTTCATCATGTAGATGTACCCGACAGTTACAGGGAAATCAAAATACTCACCGGTTCTACCATCACGGACTTTTACTTTTCCGTCACCGGGAAGTCCAGCTGATTCGAGCTCTTTTCTAATATCTTCTATAGTCATAGACTGGAAAACAGGGGCTGCATAATAAACTCCCTTTTTCTTTCCCGCCCAGCCAAGAATAGTCTCAAGAATCTGTCCAACATTCATACGAGATGGAACACCAAGCGGGTTAAGTACAATATCAACGGGAGTACCGTCATCGAGGAATGGCATGTCTTCCATGGAAGCAATTTTTGAAACAACTCCCTTATTTCCGTGTCTTCCTGAAAGCTTATCGCCAACTTGAATCTTACGTTTCTGGGCAACATAAACCCTAATCAACTGAAGAACACCTGGAGGCAGCTCGTCTCCTCTCTCGATCTGCTCGAGCTCGTTTTCAAGCTGATCCATGAGGTTCTGAAGCGATGTTTTTATCTGGTAGAGAACGTCGGTGAACTGGTCTTCTTTTTCAGCGTCCTCAATAAAATGCTCAGGGAAATCAAGATCAAGAAGATCAACCTCTTCAAAGAACTTCTCATCAAAAACCTCACCTTCCTGTATAACGAGTTTCCCACCCTTTGAATAGATATCTTTTGCAGCTTTTTCGCCAAGGAGTATATCTTTTGCTATTTCAACAAATCTTTCTTTCAGAACCCTTTCTCTCTCAAGGGCACGTTTTTCAGCTTCCTGTTTCTTCTCTCTTGCAATTTTAATTGAAAGTGGGTCATCCTTCTTTCTTGAAAGCACCACCACATCCACAACAACTCCTGTAACACCAGGCGGTACTCTCTTGGATGTATCCCTGACATCCTTTGCCTTCTCAGAGAATATGGCGTAAATCAACTTTTCCTCTGGAGACAGTTCTCTCTCACCCTTTGGTGAAATCTTTCCGACAAGGATATCGTCAGGCTTTACTTCTGCTCCGATTCGAACAATTCCGTTCTCGTCAAGATTTTTAAGCATCTCTTCAGGTACGTTTGGTAAATCACGTGTGACTTCTTCAGGCCCAAGCTTTGTCTCTCTCACTTCAACCTCAAATTCCAGAATGTGAATGGAGGTAAAAACATCATCTCTTGCCACTCTTTCAGAAATTATTATTGCGTCTTCGAAGTTGTAGCCAAACCATGGAACAAAAGCAACAAGCAGGTTCTTTCCAAGTGCAAGCTCACCATTTTTCGTTGATGATGCATCAGCAATCACCTGGCCTTTTTTAACCCTGTCACCAACCTTAACAAGCGGCCTCTGGTTCAGAATCGTATTCTGGTTCGATCTCTGGAATTTGGCGAGTTTGTAAACATCTATGTTTTCTTCAAACAAACTCTTCCTTCTTCCTCTCCTTCTCGGACGTATAACGATTTCATTAGCATCAACTTTAATAACTGTACCATCGCGATTAGCTTTTATAACTGCACCAGAATCGTAAGCAATCTTTCTCTCCATTCCTGTACCCACAATAGGTGGTTCTGTTTCAAGAAGAGGAACTGCCTGACGCTGCATATTACATCCCATCAAAGCACGGTTTGCATCGTCGTGCTCGAGGAATGGAATCAACGATGCAGAAGCAGAAACAAGCTGTCTCGGCGAGACATCTATAAAGTCAACCTCGTCACGATTAACCACTGGATATGCCCCTGCATGCCTAACCCACACTTTCTCGGGAATAATCTGTCCAGTTTCCGGATCAACCGGTGTATCCGCAGGAGCAATTTTGTAGTTTCTCTCCTCGTACGGAGCAAGTTCGATTATCTCGTCAGTGAGATAACCATTCTTAACTTTAATTAATGGGGTTTCAATAAACCCCATCTCGTTAATCTTTGCGTAAGTTGTTAATGAGGTGATAAGTCCAATATTCTGACCCTCAGGGGTTTCAATTGGACACAATCTTCCATAATGAGACGGGTGAACGTCACGAACCTCAAATCCTGCAGTCTCACGGGTCAACCCACCCTTACCAAGAGCCGAAAGCCTCCTTTTGTGAGTCAACTCAGAGAGAGGGTTCGTCTGGTCAAGGAATTGTGACAATCTATCAGTAGTAAAGAATGAGAGAATACTGGAACTAACAAGTCTCGGATTTACAAGCTTCTTCGGAGTCATATCCTCCTCTTTGCCCAACAACATCCTCTCTTTAATAACCCTTGCGAGCCTGAGCATAGAGATCCTGAATTGCTCATAGAGCAATTCTCCTACCCTTCTCACTCTTCTATTGGCAAGATCGTCAACATCATCACTGTGCTCTTCTCCCAGATACAGCTTGATTAATCTCCTCATTATTGCTATGATATCGTCCATTGTCAGTACATCTTTATCAGGATCAACGTTGAGCTCAAGTCTCGTATTCAGCTTAAATCTTCCAACTTTGCCAAGGAAAAATCTCTGCGGAGAGAAAAAGAAATCGTGGATGTATTGTCTCGCCTCCTCTTCGTCTTTTGGCGGTGTGTATCTTAAAGTCCTGTAAATATTACCCAGTGCATTGAGCTCATCCTTTATTCTATCCTGCCTCAGTGTTGCAAGAAACACGTCAGCACCAGTTTCATTAACATTTAAAACGTAAACCTCATCAAGGAGTCTCGAGATTATTTTATTCTTCACATCCTCATCAACTACTGTTCCCGCCTCGAAAAGAACTTCGTCAGTTTCCTTATCAATTATATCCTTTGCTAAAACATAGGCCTCGGGGTCAAGGTCAACAACCCTTTTCTTTTCTATCAGGTCCCCGAAAAGGACCTCGATCATCTTTTCAACAGTATTATATCCGAACGCCCGTAAAAATCTTGTAATTGGTATCCTTCTTCTCTTTGAAATCGTGATACCAAAAACTTTGGTACCATCAATGGTGAATTCAATCCATGGGCCACGATAGGGAACCAGTAAAGCTCTATGTGCAGCTGTTCCCTTGTATTCTGCCTCAAAATACACCCCTGGTGACCTGTGCAACTGATTGACAATTACCCTTTCAACACCATTAACTATAAAAGTCCCCCTATCAGTCATATACGGAAGATCACAGAGATAGACCTCCTGTTGAGTGGCCTCTTTTAACTGACCCGACTCTTCATCCTTTGTCAGCAGTCTTAAAGTCACCCAGACTGGAACTGCGTAAGTTAATTTTTTTGCCTTTGAATCATCAGGAGAGTATTTGGGATCACCGACCCTATAACTAACAAATTCAATGACGTAGCGTCCATGGATATCTTCAATCGGGAAAGTTTCAAGAAATACACCTTGAAGCCCCTCTTTTGACCTCTTGTTGGGTGGAATATCTTTCTGGAGAAATTTTTTAAAAGACTCCACCTGAACAACAAGAAGGTCGGGCATGGGGAACCTTTCTTCTTTATAACCGATCCTTTTTGTTGATTCCATAAATTTAAAACTTCACCTCCCGACAAATTTATAATAATCCAGTATTCCCCTACAATTCCATTTCTGGAACGAGGGGAATACTTTGACCGGGAATATATTTATGTTCACTTTATTTCTACTTTTGCTCCCAGCTTCTCCAATGCTTCTTTTATCTTTTCTGCCTCTTCCTTTGAAACGCCTTCCTTTACAGGCTTTGGAAGATTATCGATGAGGGCTTTTGCTTCTTTCAAGCCAAGCTGGGTAATTGCACGGACTTCTTTCAAGACCTGTATCTTCTGCGGGCCAGCCTCTACAAGGACAACGTCAAATTCTGTTTTCTCCTGTGCCTCTTCGGCACCGCCAGCTGCAGGCGCAGCGCCAGCAACCGGTGCAGCAGCAACCGGCATAGCTGCACTCACACCAAACTTATCCTCAAGCTCTTTGATAAGCTCACTCAACTCTACCACAGTTAGTGATTCAATGGCAGATACTATATCGGCAACGCTTAACTTTTCGGCCATGATTATTCGACCTCCTCTTTCTTCTTTTTAATTTCATTTAAAACTACTACAAATGAAGTTAACATACCCTTCAACCTCCAAACCAAACCATAGATGGGCGCCTGCAAGGTCCCAACTACCTGTGCCCTTAATTTATCCTTGGACGGAAGCTTGGAAAGCTTTCCAAGTCCCTTCTCGTCGTAAAGCTCGCCGTCCACATATCCAACCTTCAACTGTGTCTTGTTTACTTCTTTCTTAAACTCAAAAATGGATTTCAGGGGTTCAACCACATCCTCATAAGCAACAATCAGAGCGTTTGGACCGACAAGTATTTCAGAAAATCCCTCGTAACCAAGCTCCTCAAGAGCTCTCCGTGTCATCGTATTTTTAACAACCTTCATCCTGGCATTCTTCTCGCGTAGGCGCCTTCTAAGATCCGTAATCTCAGCTACAGTTAATCCTGTGAAATCTGCAAAGTAAAACCCCTTAGCATCCTTTAATAGCTCTTTTATCTCTTCGACCTTCTTTACCCTTTCTGGTTTAACCATTTTTAATCCCTCTTTTTAATTTCTTCGTAGATGTTATTTACATCCACTTCCACACTGGGCCCCATAGTGGGAGATAGGTGGACTGATCTTATGTAAGTTCCACGAAATGATTGGGGTCTTAGGTTAATCAATTCCTCCATAAAAGTCAAGAAGTTATCTTTGAGCTTCTCATCATCAAAGGAAACCTTACCAATAGGCACATGAACATTACCGGTCTTATCCACACGGAATTCTATTCTTCCCTTCTTCAATTCTCTCACAACTCTACCAACATCCTTTGTAACCGTTCCAGACTTGGGAGAAGGCATCAAACCTCTTGGCCCCAAAATTCTTCCCAACTTCGCAACATCTCTCATGGTATCAGGAGTCGCCACCACGTAGTCAAAATCAAGCCAACCTTTCTGAATCTTCTCGATTAGATCCTGAAATCCGACGTAATCAGCTCCTGCTTCAAGAGCCTCTTTTTCCTCATCTCCCCTTGTAAACACAAGAACTTTCACCTGCTTACCGGTACCGTGTGGCAAAATAACTGAACCCCTCACCATCTGATCTGCCTTTCTCGGATCTACACCAAGTTTAACAGCGGCTTCAACTGTCTCATCAAATTTTGCCGAAGCAAGCTCTTTAACAAGCCTGATGGCTTCATCAACCGGATAAGCTTTATCAAGGTCAACCTTTTCAAGAAGCGCTAAATATCTCTTTGAATGCTTTGGCATCTTCTTATCCCTCCACAACCTCAATTCCCATACTTCTTGCTGTACCCTCAATGATTCTCATGGCAGCTTCAATGTCATTTGCGTTCAGATCAGCCATCTTCATTTCAGCAATCTCTTTCACCTGAGATTTTGTAACTTTTCCAACCTTAACTTTGTTGGGCTCACCAGAACCTTTTGCAATTCCAGCAGCTTTTTTAAGCAGCACCGATGCGGGCGGAGATTTCAATATGAAATCAAACGTTCTGTCCTTGTAAACTGTAATAACAACCGGGATTATCAGACCTGCCTTATCCTTAGTCTTGTCGTTAAACTGCTTACAAAACTCCATTATATTCAAGCCATGCTGTCCAAGAGCAGGTCCTACTGGCGGGGCCGGATTCGCCTGTCCAGCCGGTATCTGCAATTTTATTTGTGCCACTACATCCTTCTTCTTTTTAACAGGGGGCATAAATCTCTCCTCCTTTCTAATTAAACTCTCTCAACCTGTAAAAAGTCTAAAACTACAGGGGTAGTCCTTCCAAATATATTAACAAGGACTTTCAACTTTCCCCTCTCAGGGTAAATTTCTTCCACCTTACCAGTGAAATCAGCAAAAGGACCATCAATAACCCTTACCGTTTCACCCTTCAAAAATGGAATCTCTTTAGCTTTCTTTTCCTTCTCTTTCTCAACAGTCTCAAGAATTCTATCAACCTCTTCTTGTGAAAGTGTTATAAGGGTATCGTGGGCAATCAAAGCCCTCAAAGTCCTGAAAGACGTTAATTTATTGATCAACTCCGGATCAGGCTCCATTTCTATGAGGATATAACCTCTGAAAAGAGGCTTCTCTTCAATTCTCCTCTTTCCACCCCTGAGTTTGGGAACAGTACGAGTGGGGATGAGAATTCTACCCACTTTATCCTTTAAATTTTCCTGTTTGATTATCTCTTCAACGAGTCGCTTTACCTTCTTTTCTTTACCTGAGAATGTCCAGAAGACAAACCACTTCTTTTTACTTTCCTTTTGATCATTAGGAGTTTCTTTCATAAATGATCACCTCATAACCAAACTGAGAAGCCGGGTAATAATCATGTCGGCAATCCACATATAAACCACAAGGACAAAGGATACAAGGATGACCGCAAGTGTACCCCCGATCACCTGTTCCCTGGTAGGCCAGGTAACCCTTTTTACCTCATTAATTGAATCCCTGATAAAATTAATGAGCTTTTCAAACATTATTTTGTCTCCCTGTGGATTGTATGGCGCCTACAATGCGGACAATATTTTCTCAATTCAAGCTTGATATTTTTCTTATCCTTATTTTTATAAGTTGTATAATTCCTTCTCTTGCATTCTGTACACATTAAGGTAACTTTAATCCGCATTTTGATCCTCCAATAATAATTTCAAGCAGGCCTGGAGGGATTTGAACCCCCAACCATCGGATTTGGAATCCGACGCTCTCCCAAATTGAGCTACAGGCCTATGTCTGGCTATTTAATATATAGTTAACCCCCCTTAATGTCAATCCTGTGAGGTTCTAACGACAGTACTAATTTTAATAAACTGTGATAAATTTTTCCACCCCTTGTTCCTAGAGGGGAGTTTAAATTTTAATGTCAAAAAATTGAAGTTTTTATTTCTCAGCTTCCCACAAGCCAAATTTCAAAGGCGGCAAAATTATTCAGAACGCCGTTTAGGCTTTGTTACAGCAATGGTTTAGTTCTCTTGCTAAAGATTTTCATTGAAGGAATTTAAAAAAGGGAGATCTTATTAAAATTTTCTAAAGCCGACAATCAACGGATAGTAAAAATAAATGGGACGGCAAATCACTTTTTACCCACAGACCACGGGAATTTAAGGTTGATATTACATAAGAAAAAATTTATACTTCATACACAAATTTTTAAAAAGGAGGATAGAAATGGGACTCAAAGTAACAATTGATCCAGATCTTTGTGTAGGAGATTCCATCTGTGTGGACCTTGTACCAGACGTATTTGAAATGGGTGATGACGGACTTGCATATGTGAAAGAGGGAATGCAGTGTACAGGAGACAGAGAGGACGTACAGGATGCAGCTGATCAATGTCCAAGTGGAGCAATCATTATCGAAGAGTCAGACGAGTGTCAATAGTATTGGAAAGAAATTAATTTAATGAATGGAGGGGGTGCGAAGGCTAAGCCTTCGCACCCCCTCCATAATTTTTTATGCCCAAAATCCTCATCATAGGTACCATTCATCTTGATAACCCTGGAAGAGACATTTTTAACATTAAAGTAAAAAATATCCAATCTCCCAGATTCCAGCAGGAAATTTTAAAATTAGTT
>JALSOD010000210.1 GCA_026986655.1 Caldifarciminota bacterium
ATTAAGTGGATTAAGCACGATTATCCCAAAACCTATGCGACACTCAAAGATGCAGTAAAAAAGAGATTTTTTGAGCCAGTGGGGGCGATGTGGGTAGAGCCGGATGTAAATATACCTTCTGGTGAATCTCTTGTAAGACAGCTCGAATATGCCACAAAATTCTGGAAGGAAGAATTTGGGAAAAGGATTACAATCGACTGGTTGCTTGATTCCTTCGGTTATCCATGGACTCTTCCCATGCTTTATAAAAAGTTTGGGATTAAGGGCATGATGACGGCAAAGTTGACGTGGTTTGATACCAATAGATTCCCCTTTGACGTTTTTATCTGGCGATCACCTGATGGTTCAGAGGTGATTGTTCAACATGCGAGACTCTGCCAATATGGCCTCGGCAAGTGTTTCGCAGAATTTGATAGCTTTTGCGAAGATTATATCATTCACAATCCTCTTGATGATAGATTTGCAGGAAAAGTTTTTGATGATTCTTTTGAATTTGACGATGAGACGGCGGAGGTACCGGATGCTGAACCTCCGGCCATGATACTGTTTGGTGAGAGTGATGGTGGAGGTGGACCAACAATAGAGCAGGCAATGGTTTCCCAAAAAGCCATTGAAACTGGTAGATTTACAGGTGGGGGAGCCGTAGAGTACTTTCATACCCTGTGGGAGAAGTACAGAGCTAAACTTCCTGTATGGAACGATGAGATTTATCTGGAGACACACAGAGGGATATTCAGTCGTGGACGTGAGTTGAAGGATTTGTTGAAAAAGTGCGAGATAGAAGCGTACAGAGCCGAGGCAACCACCGTTTTATCCGGAGATGATGTTAGAGAATACAGGGAGGAACTTGATGAGGCCTGGCAGACTCTTCTGGTTAATCAGTTCCACGATATTGCATGTGCCACTGATTCTCAAGAGGCTTACGAGGAATCTATTAGAGAGTTAAAAGATGCCCTTGATCTCTTTAGAGATGTTGAAAAACGCGCCCTTGGGCATCTGAGAGGTGGGAGACTTGGTGTCCTCAATCTCCTGCCCTGGCGTAGGACTGAGCCAACTAAGATTGGAGGTAAAATAAGATATATTCAAGTTCCCCCATTCTCAATAGGGGCGCCGGAATATGTTGATCCACCTGCAGATTTTGACTTTGAACTCGGTTTTAAAGAGTGGAAGATATATTCGATAAAGTACAAAAGTCGTGAACTTCTCAAGGCACCAATAGAGTTCCAGCTCTTCAAGGACGAGCATAAAGGCGCGTGGACGTGGAATATTGACCCTGAGTACGAGCTCAATCCGCTACCTGTTGAATTTTCCAACTTGAACGTGCACAAAGAGCAAAACAGGATCATATACAGATACACCTACAGACTCGGCAGAAACTCAAAGGGAGTTATTGTCATCACCAATGTTAAAGGTAGAAAATGGTTGGAAATAGATGTGACTCTCGATTGGCATGAGGATTTTGCAATTTTAAAGCTCGCCTTTCCATTCAACATCAAATCTGAAGGGGCTTATTGTGGCATTCCCTATGGTGTGAAATTTCGCCCATTCCATCCACAGTCAGGTCTCCAGAGGGCAAAGTGGGAGGTTCCTGTAAAGAGATTCGCCGATGTCAGTGATGGTAAGTTTGGAATATCAGTATTCACATATTCCAGCTATGGATTTGATTTCAAAAAGGGTTATCCTCGTGTAACGCTTGTAAGAACAGCTCCTGTCTGGCCTTACCCGGAGCTCGATTATGGAGAGATCAGGATGAAATTTGCGATTTATCCACATGAAGGAGACTACATACAGGGAGATGTTGAGAGAACTTATAGGGAGTATATTTATCCATTGAGAGAGATTTTCTACCGTGAAAATATTTCGGTTTTTGAACTTAAACCTTCTCCCCTGGTGGCTGACTGCATCAGACCGGAAAATGGCGGTCAGATTTTTGTAAGAGTCTTCAATCCTTCTAAAAATCAGATTGAAATGAATTTAAAGTTAAGAGACAAAAGCATTAAAGATAAAATAAGGGCTTATAGCCTTTTGGAAAAAGTTATTACCAATCACGGTTTTTAAAGATGTTGTCTATAAAGTTAGTTGAGTTAGACTCCTTGTAGATGTGGAGATGTCAAATTTTAGATCAGATTAAGGATGAATTTTTACGGCATAAGTAAAGTTTAATATGCCTGGATTTGCTGAGGCTGTTTGAAAATTCTTGAGTCATTAAAATGTGACATAATCAGGCGGATTTTGGCATCCCCCTTTGTCCCCCTTCTAACGAAGGGGGATTTTTCAGGAAGTACCCCCCCTTTGGCAAAAAGGGAGATAGAGGGGATTTTTCCCTCGTTCACATTTCTCGAACACCTTCACTGGATTTGCTTGACTCTTGTTGATGAAAAAGTGATAATTAATACCCTTGCACGTGGGGCTGTAGCTCAGTTGGGAGAGCACAGGCTTTGCAAGCCTGGGGTCAGGGGTTCGAATCCCCTCAGCTCCACTTTTTTATTTTGAATAAATCGAGTGCATTCCTGAAAGTCGTGGAGGCAATTTCTTCAATGGGCTTTCCCTTTATCTCTGCGATTTTTTTAGCGACAAAGTAGACATAGGCTGGCTCATTTCTTCTACCCCTCTTCGGGACAGGTGTAAGGTAGGGAGCATCTGTTTCAATCAAAATTTTCTCGTCTGGAGTCTTTAAGGCTGCCTCCTCTAATTTCTTTGAATTAAATGTTATCGTGCCAGAAAAGGATACGTAAAAACCAATTTCCACGGCTCTTTGGGCCTCATCTGGTCCACCGGAGAAACAATGAAAGACCCCCTTTTCTTTTACCGGGTGTCCTTCGAGATTTTTAAAAGCGTCTTCAAAGGCGTCTCTGATGTGTAAAATAACTGGTTTGCCTATTTCATTTGCTATTTTTATATGTTCAATGAAAACGCGAATTTGGTCTTCTTTTGGCGAATAATTTTTGTAATAATCGAGCCCGGTTTCACCGATTGCAACTACAAAAGGGTCTTTTGCAAGCTCTTTTAGTTCGGTTAAGCTTTCCTCAGTTACAGTTTTTGCGTCATGAGGATGGATGGCCACTGCTGCCCTAATGAAATCTTCGTACTGGTGAGCAAGTTCAATTGCTTTTCTGGAGCTCTTGAGATCATATCCTACTACGATGACGTGAGCAACGGAATTATCTTTTGCCCTTTCGATAACTTCTTCAAGGTCTTTTTTGAATTTCGGGTCATTCAGGTGGCAGTGTGAATCAAAAAGCTTCATTGTTTGGCCTGAGTATGTTCTTTTTTCGTCATAGAGCAGGAGCCATCAAAGATCACACCTTCCTGTACCACAAGGGTTTTGCAGTACACTTCACCGTCGAATTTTGCGCCAGATTCAAATTCAACCCTGTCCTGTACCCTGATGGTGCCCTTCACTTCTCCACCAATGACAGCACTTTTTGCGATTATCTCACCCTCAACCTTTCCGCTTTTTCCGATAACTACGGTGCCCTTTGCGTTTACATTCCCCTTGAACTTTCCGTCGACTCTCGCACTTCCCTCAATTGAAATATTTCCCTCAAAAACGGTTCCCTGACCGACGATAGTGTCAAGTTTTGCATCGATTCTATCGTTTTTCATGTTAATTCCTCCAGTTTTATCTTGCGATAAGGATTTTTTCGATTTTTTTAATCCTAACACCGTTTAGACCCTCCACATTTAGAGTCAAAAAGTATAGTCCATTGGCCGGATAATCTCCATCGAGGTCTCTGCCGTCCCACCGGATTTTGTGAAATCCCTCGGAAAGCATCATTTCACCACTCTTCCAGATTGGAGTCCCTGCTATTGTGTAAATGTTGATGTCCACCCTGGCAGGTGAAGTGATTGTGAAAGTGATGTAAGTACCGTTTCGATCCCTGATCGGGTTTGGATAAATATAAAAATCTTTAACTTCGAAGGTTTCAGATGCCTGTACAAAGATAAAGAAAGTTTTTGATGAAGGGCTCTTTAGATTATCATAGGCGATTATTTTCAGGAGATTTAATCCCGGATTTGTCAATGTGAGAGGGTATACGACATAGCCTTCAGTTGAGCTGTTTTCTTTGTAATTGAAGTAAGGGGTCAGGTCTATGGAGTTTCTCGTGTCATTGTTCAAGATCATTTCAATCCCTGAGTTCATCTGGTTAGAGATGCTGTTGGTTAAATTAATACCGTCCGAATCGGATAAATATATTTGAAGAAGGAAGCTCTGGGGAACATATGATGAATCCTGAAGTTCTTTTCCATTAACAAAAAGTTTGATCTCAGGGCCTCTGTTTCCTGGTGGAATGCCTCCGGAGAGGGCCACGTATATCGAATCCCGGAGCCCAACTTCACCAACCCGGTAAACGTAGGCGAATCCTTCAGGACCTGAAGTGAGAGCGGCAGGAACTGTAAAAATACCGGTGAGACTGTCAGATTGGGTTGAAAGTACAGTCCCGGAGAAAAATGGGCGTGCAGCTTTTACATAATTTATCCTTACAACGTCAGTACCCCAATTTCTTACATAAGTGGTCTCTTTTTTACTTTCAAAAATCCTGAGATAGTATCTCGTATTAGAGTTGATACCTCTCATGCCGTATCCGTAGTGTCTCGCGCTTAAAAGAGTATCTGTTATTTGGCCATTTGACTTAAAATTCAATGAAATAGACGGATTGAGAGGGGCGTATCCGATAGGGATTGATGGGTCTCCCAATAAAACATAGTGTGAATCATTTTTCCCGAATGTTGATAGCTCCCCGAGTGAATATTTCTGGTAATTCTTAAGAGCTCTGAACATCTGCTTTACGTAATATGCATTGGCACTTGAGTATGTAGAATTTGTTGATGATAGCACAGCAATGGAGCCTGTACGTTTGAGAGAAAATTCCTCGGCGATCACATGTGCAGGTGTGATTCTGTCATAAGCTCCAACCTTGCAGGATGCGATAATCATGAATGAATTTCTAAACCCGGCATTTATGTCGGGATAATCTTCAGGAGCCACAAACATCTTTTCATGGGCGAGGACCTTGGGGTTGCCGTGCATGAAGATGTTGATTATCAGGTGGCCGAGGTTGTATTTCCGCTTGAAATCCCTCCGTGCCTCTGGCTTTGTCATATCGTTTGCAAATGGATAGTTGATCAAATAATGCTCCATTACCTCGACTGAATGTGGAATGTAGTTACGATATATGTCGTCTGAATCTACGGTATGAACTGTTTCATAGTGGGAATGTGTGTCGCCGTTATATTCATCATCTGCTACAAGCATGACCCTATTGCGCCAGGGGCCACTACTTTTTGCACTTTCATAGACGATAACCTTGTCAAGGTAATCCTTCAATTCGGTTCTATTCCTTGCACAGACTCTACCGTAGAAAATGTCTTCCATTATAAAGCCAGTATCTGGCGCAACATCTGCGTAAAAGGCATCAAGTGCCCCATGAAAGTTATCATTAATGTCTATCAATCCCCACGGCTCGTAGGGTGGGAATAAATTTGAGGGAGCTGCCCCTGCGAAGTTTTTATAATCGTAGTTTCCATCCCCAACAAAGAGGACATACAGAGGAGGATTACCTGTAGAGTTGTGGTACACGTAATAGATGAAATTTCTAATACTGACCGGGTCAGGCACTCCAAAGCCGAATTCTTCGTAAATTTTCTCAAGTGGTACAAATACCACGTTTGCACTCCTCATGGAACCACCCGAAGTATCCGGGAAAAACAGGTGTGACCTTCTATAGTTCATGTAGTTCGTAAGAGTACTTTTGAAAAATTCCTTGCCAATGATGAGAAAATCAGCGTTCCAGGTTTGACATCGAAGATTCAGGGCCAGTGGAGATATTACTTCCATACCCACCGGCACTAAAGAAGTTTTTTGAATGGTGAATTCTTCAATCCCTTCAAGGGAATCAGTTATTAGAAAAGAACTTCCGGATTGAATAGGATTTGAGAAAAAAGTAATTTCCGTTCCCTTTAACTTTGTGACAACTGGTTTTGAGTTTGTTTTTATTTTTAGAATCTTCCAGCCGATGGTGTTGATGTTGAAGTAATGCTTGATAGATGCCCCAGCTGACAGGTATTTTTGATAGAAAAATTCAAAATAATCGAGGTTCCCATAGTTTAAGGTATCACTTCCACCGGTGGCTCTCATGACTATTTTGAGGTTGTTATCTCCCTCCTTGAGATTAGATACGTTCAATCCAATGGTATCGTCATGAACAGCGTATATGGGTACATCACTTACATATCGGGTTCCATTTACATAGATATCGAAATATGAAGCTCCCTGAAGGATTACAGGGACAACTGCACCACTCCCGGTGTTTGATGCCACGTCCTGAAGGTTGAAATTAAAGTTGTACTCCGCCACGCCAGGGTTTTTGTACATTCTTAGAATTTCGCCAACCCATCTCAGTCCCTTCTCGGCCGGGTTAATCATGTTGACTTCATGTCTGAAGGTGGATAGTAAAGCACTCAATGTGTCGTTTACACTCGAATTGAAATCCCTCACGATTTTCATTTCCAGTGGGGTATCACTGGAGCCAATGGCCAGCCAGTAAACGTTGGTATCCGAATATGGGTGTTCAAAGTAAGATACAGAATCTCCCAGGAATCTGTATCTTTTCATACCAAGAGCATAAAAATAAAGGGAGTCTCGAGAATCAAAAGATCCGTCACCACCGTCGAAGATTTTTATTGGAACTCTGTGAAATACTTCTTCAGCATAGTTCAGGGATGACTTCAAGGTATCACTTGACATGTTGTACAAAACCATGCCCGTGGATGAAATCGGAAGATGCAGGCCCAGTCTTTCTAAGGATTTCCCATCAATTTTGTAGAGTCCATCCTCAACAGTTTTGATTTTTATCCAGACTGATGCATTTTCAAAAGGATCAACTTGCTTCTCATGTGGAATATAGATTTTCCATGATGGATTATAGTTGGGGAATTTGCTCCTGTACAATCTTTCAAATGGGTCATAGCCGGTGAAAATCCGATATCTCAATTTACTCTTTTTGAGTAGAACTTTGATGGTGAAATTTCCAGTTATTTGTAATCTGTTTGTTGAGAAGTCGTAGCTAAAGGGATAAATCTTCAGGAGTTTATATCTAACATGTCTGAAAATCCCTCCACCAGCAATTTTCCATTGGATTTCAGGGAATTTACCACCTATTGTGTATAGTTTCCCCTTTTTGTAAATTGGTACAAGCCCGTCTTTTCTGTATTCTGGAACTGGTGGGGGTGGTGGTAACTCCTTTGTGAATGTATTACTGCCGATGACTTCAATATTTGATACGTTTCTATCCGGCGGGATTGCCACACGTATGTAGAAAAAGGGGATCTGAGGGTACCCAGCGCTGTCTATGGCAAATCCATCACCTTCGAGTGGGTATCCTGAAAAGTACACCTTGACATTTAACTCGATAAGATCAGCATTGTTTTTTACGACCTGCGTAGTTATTCCCGAAAAAGCGAGAAGAAAGGAGATAGCTAAATTTATCATTCCTTTTTCTCCCACTCATCAAGAGGGGTTGCTTTGTCAATAAGCATAACCGGGATGTCGTTTTTTATCTCGTAAACAAGGCGGCAATTATGGCAGATGAGGACATTTTTATCTTCCCTATATTCAAGCTCTCCTTTGCATTTTGGACAGACAAGGATTTCAAGTAAGTCTCTATCAAGACTCATTTTTTCCCTCCTTAGAAAAGAGACATCTGTTTTGTTTCACTTTTTTTGAAGATTTCGATCTTCCCGTAGACACCGTCATATCCAGGTGTCACATGTACTTTACCTTCCCTGACCTTTTTAATTCCCTCGAGGATCTTTTCATTGATTTTACCTTCCATCTCCTCGTACGGTACTTCGAGTAGAATTTCAAGTTCAGGACCAAAATGCTTCACGAGGTTTTCGTATTCTCTTCTAACAGTTTTGGACTCCTTCCCCACGTTGAGGGCGTCTGAAATGATTTCATCGAGTGCCACAAGATTTTTGTAAGAAATTTTACGTGGTGGCTTAAACCCTTCGGGACGATCAGCGAGTTCTTCAACTCTGTGGAGTACACCTACGGTCAGGGGCCTTCCACAAACCGGGCAGATGTTGTTATTTTTAATAGATTCACGTGGATGGAGGCTCACATTACAGTTTCGATGTCCATCGTAATGATACTTACCCTCTTCGGGGAAAAATTCAATGGTGAAAAGAAATAGAGAAGAATCTTCATTTTTGAGCACTTCTCTAAGCTCGTTGTAGTCGAGTTTTTTGGCAAAAACATTGGCTTCTCGCCCGATTCTTGACGGTGAATGGGCGTCAGAGTTCGAGACAAGGGTATATTTATCCAGCTTTGAAAGTCTCCAGTTCATCGGTGGGTCTGATGACAATCCTGTCTCGAGAGCAATAAATTCATTGCCAAGTTCACCACAGCACTCTTCTATTGAGTCGAATCCAGAATTTGAGCCAAAGAGAGAAAACCACGGAGTCCAGATATGGGCAGGAATTATCATTATTTCATCTGAAACTTCTCGAATTATTTCAATGGTTTTCCTGAGACTCAGACCAAAAGTGGGACGCCCGTCCGCGAATATGCTACCATAGGGAGCCAGTTTTTTTTGCACTTTTTTAACGGTTTCAAAGTCTGGATAAAGAAGCACTGTGTGAATTTTCCTCACTCTTCCTTCCTGTGAAAATACGTTTGAGATTTCGCCAGAGAGAATGAAATCTACCCCGTCATACTGGTATATTCCATATCGGTCAGTGGGTAAAAGCTTTTCCTGGAGCTCTTCTAAATACCTGGGATGTATGGCATCACCGGTACCTAACAGATGGACCCCCTTTTCTTTGGCATACTGGGCCAGTACCTCCGGTGTCATCTCACGAGAAGTCGCTCTCGAATATTTGGAATGAATATGTAAATCTGCTATATACATATCAGGTTGCAACAAAAACCACTCTTGCAGTATCTTTTCTTGGTTTAGAAAAACTTAGATGCTCAAACGTTTGAATTTCGTCAAATCCAGAACTCTTTAGCAAATCCACAATCGTCTCATTATTATAAGCCCTTTCAAAATGCTCTTCATCCATCCTGGAGTATGTGTTATTGCCAATTTTGTAAAAAACTATGATGTGCAGGTGCGAAATTTTCTTTGAGTGGTTATAGTTGGTTTTCCAGATTGAAAGAATTTTCCCTCTATCGAAGACTTTCACACCAGTACCCCAGTACTCTCGTAAAGCAT
>JALSOD010000211.1 GCA_026986655.1 Caldifarciminota bacterium
CGGTTTCATCAAGTAAGAAGATGCCGGTTTGTTCTTTGAAATCTTTGAGCTGATTTTCAGAGGTTCTGAGTTCATTTTCTACTTTTTTGAGCTGTTCCTGAATAAATTCCTTGGTTTTCAAGGCCTCCTCTTTACCCAAATACAGTGTGTAATGAACATACTCACTCGCCACCGCATTCGCTAACTCCGCTGCCGAGTCGGGAGAATGGGCTCTAAATTTTACCTCAGCAAGATTTGTGTTCCCGTACTGCTTAACCTTTAATCTGGATTCGAATCCTTTCGATATCCCGTAAGGATTTTTTACTTTAAAGATGAAAGAATCTCTGATTCCCTTGCCTATTTTGACCAGTCTGAAGGTGAACTCTTTGTGTTTAAAGGTTTTGCCGATAACTCCTTTCCCAAGTTTCTCGCCCGATGGTGATATTACCTCATAGGTTTTATCCTCGAAAAGTTTCACCCTGTATTGACCGGTTTTAGGATTTTTAACTGAAAACGTAGAATCCACCCTAACAGCTTTTGGGAATTTCAAATTTAATCCCTTATGAGCAATGACCCTGCTCATTATTGTCCGTGATTTTATAATTTTGATCTGAGTAGCAATGGGATCGTATATGTAGGCAGGTGCTGGAGATATTTCAGGTATTACTGTCACGTAGGTTTTATTAATTGATAATTGTACTATGGAAGTTGCCTGAAAGAGTGGATTAGACAATTCATTAAATATGATCACTCCGACAATTACAGCTAAGGTGGTGTATATAATGTATTTAGAACGTCGGAAAATTACATCTAATATGTCAGTTAGGGAAATTTCATCCTCGTAAAGGTCCCCAAAATAGTTATTTCTTTCCCTTTCTAAAGACATTGAGGATCTTTCTTAATATGGATTTTTTATTGTTTTTGCTACTACTTCCATAGTAGTAATGTGAATAGTGATAGTAGCGGTATTTACCGTATTTGCCATATTTGTAGTAGCGGTATTTTCTCTGTACGCTGATACCGTTAAATACGACTCCGAGAATTTTACCGCCAAATCTCCTTAACTGTTCGACGGATCTTTCAAGCAGATTCCTGTCTGTTATTCCCTCTCTTGCCACTATTATGACGCCATCGGAGTAGGCACTCATCTCAATGGCATCCGTAACAGGCATCAACGGTGGACTGTCTATCACTACATACTCATACCTACCCCTCAACTCCTCTATAACACGCCTCGCCCTCACACTCCCCAATAACTCCGATGGGTTCGGCGGTATATGCCCACACACCAATATGTCCAAACCATCCACCTCCTCACTCCCCCTTATCACATCTTCCAAACTCACATCCCCCATTATCACCTCCGTTAACCCAGGCTCCTTATCCATCCCAAATATCCTGTGTATCATCGGCCTCCTCAAATCCCCATCCACCAATATCACCCTGTGCCCCATCTGCGCCATCGTTATCGCTAAATTCGACGCTATCGTACTCTTTCCCTCCGCAGGACCACTACTCGTCACCAATATCACCCGCACCTCCTCCCCAACACCACTAAACCTTATGTTCGTCCTTATACCCTTGAACGCCTCCGCAGTCGGCGATAATGGCTCATAATGCGTTATCAACCTCTCCCTCTCATCCCTCCCCTCTATCTCCGGTATCGCCCCTATCACTGGCACCCCCAACATCCTCTCAACCTCCTCTGGCCCCCTCACACTCGTGTCCATATACTCCACCACAAATGCTAACCCCAAACCCATCATTAACCCCAATACCAAACCCAATATGATGTTTAACTTCTTCCTCGGCTTTATTGGACTCTTAGGTGGATACGCAGGATCTATTATCTTCGCATCCGACGTCTGCTTCGCCGCAGCTATCCTCGCCTCCTCCAACTTCGATAATAACATAGAATACACCGCCCTCCCTGCATCCACCTTCCTCTGTAACTCCGCCAACCTAACCTCATAACCAGGTAAGTTCTTTAACTTCTCATCCTCATCCTTTATCAACTTCCTCAATGCTGCAAGCTTACCCTCCAACGCGTTGATCTGTGTCTGCGCATCTATAATACCACCTATTATCTTCTGGAATATCGGATCAGACGCCGATGGCCCCTCCTCCACAACCTTCTTTATCGCCTCCTTCAACTGTGCCCTCGTAGCCTCTATCTGCTTCTCCAACTGCACAACCTCTGGATAAGATTCAGTGTACTCTTCAAGTAACTTAGCCTTCTGGAGTTCAAGATCGGTCAGTTTGCTCTTTAGAGCCTGGACGTAGGGGTTGGAGCTCAATTCAGGGGATGAGGCGATCTTCTTGTATTTTTCAAACTCACCGCCTGTAGAACTTGCCTGTTTTTTGAGGCTTTCCAGTTTAATCTTGAGGGATGCGATTTCGGTTTCTACATCACTTTTTTCAGCTTCAAGGGAGCTGATATTGGCGATGAGATTTTTGGCGGTTTCATCAAGTAAGAAGATGCCGGTTTGTTCTTTGAAATCTTTGAGCTGATTTTCAGAGGTTCTGAGTTCATTTTCTACTTTTTTGAGCTGTTCCTGAATAAATTCCTTGGTTTTTAAGGCATCTTCCTTACCCAGATACAGTGTGTAATGAACATACTCACTCGCCACAGCATTCGCTAACTCAGCTGCCTGCTTTGGTGATGTAGATCTCATCCTGATTATTGCAAGATCAGTTTTTCCCTTTTGCATTACTTTGATCCTGTGGCTGAATCCTTGAGCTATGTAGTAAGGAAGGTACACCCTGAACTTAAACGATTTCGAATTTTTCTTAAATTTCTTTGTAAAGCCTTTGATCCTAAACTTTATACCATCGGTAGCAAAAACCTTACCCAGTTCTCCTTCTCCTATTTCTGTCCCCGATGGGGAAATTACATTGAAGTGTTTGTTATCAATAAATTTTATGGTATAAGTTCCTGTGTCAGGGACAATTGTGGACCATGTAGAGTCGACCATGACACCACTGGGAAATTGGAGATTAAGTCCATATTTTGCGACAACATTTCTCGAAATCGTCTTTGATTTTATTATCTCAATCTGACTCTGTACGGGATCGATTGACCTTGCTGTTGGATTTATTTCTGGCAGGACAGAAACGTTGGTTTCCTTTATTGCAAGTTTCACAAGTGATGAAGCCTCATAAACCGGAGTGGACAGGTAAGAAAATATTCCCGCTAACAGCGTGATGAACAGAGTTACAGCTATTATAGTTTTTAACCTTCGAAGAATTACGTCTATTATGTCCCCGAGACTGACTTCTTCCTCCTGGTATCCGTTATTCTTTAACTCGTTCATTTCCACCATTGGTTAATCCTCCCAACTTTAATTGGCTTATTATTTAACAATAACTGCTGGAGGTCAATGCTTTGGTTTCCTTCTCCTGCCTCTTGACCTTCTTCGGGATTTTTTGGGGGCTTCCTGCTTTTCAACTTTCTGAACCGGTGTTGTAGTAGTAGCTGTATGAACTACAGGTCTTGTTATAGTAACATTTCTTTCCCTGAATCTCTTTGGCATTTTGGGCACTTCTATGCGGAAAATCTTCATTACAGTTTCGTTTCTTATCCTGAGGAGCATATCCTCAAACATGCGGAAACTTTCCTGCTTATATTCAACCACAGGGTCTTTCTGGCCGTAAGCCCTCAAAAAGATCCCTTCTTTCAACATGTCAAGAGAATAAAGATGTTCACGCCACGCAGTGTCGAGAGTCGTAAGAAGGATTATTCGCTCAATCTCTCTCATTCTCTCATCGCCAAATGCCTCTTCTCTCTCCTCGTAGAGTTTTCTAACCTGTTCAAGAATAAAATCTCTTATTTCATCCTTGGATTCAAAGTTTTCAATTTCTGAGAAATCAAACAGGAAGAGGAATCTCAATTCCTCTTTGAAACCATTAAGGTCCCATTCATCCGGGGAGTCTCCAGATAGGTATTGTTCAATTTTTTCTTCAATAATGTCTACAACGAACTCGTCCAGTATCTTGGATTTGATGTTTTCACCATCAAGGATACGGTTCCTCAGGCCGTAGACTACCTCTCTCTGCTGATTCATTACATCGTCAAATTCAAGTAGTCTCTTCCTTATTTCGAAGTTTTGCATTTCTACTCTTTTCTGTGCGCTTTCGAGGGCTTTTGTAACTAATTTTGACTCGATAGGACCCTCATCGGATTTTCCCCACTTTTCCATAAGATCCATGACTTTGTCTGAACCAAAAAGTCGCAGAAGATCATCTTCAAGTGAGAGAAAGAATCTGGATGCACCAGGATCTCCCTGCCTGCCAGACCTTCCTCTTAATTGATTGTCAATTCTTCTTGATTCGTGTCTTTCCGTACCTATTACATACAATCCACAGGGTACTCCTTCTTCAATACACTTCTTTGGGTCCATGGGACATGTTATTCCGGGACGGGGATTTTTGGTATTTATCGCACACTCAGGTTGTGGAAAGTCCATTACAATATGGTCTCCCTGTCTCAATCTTTCGTCATATTTATAAAGTCCAGAGATCAAGACGACAGCACCGGGTCTTTTGAGAGAACTCAGGATTTTCTCAATGATCATATCTACAGTGTTGTTCTCATCTGGCCTCAAGCTGATATAAGTGTATTTGATGTCATTCTTGTCAAAAAGATACTGAAGATTAGGAATATCCCCGTCAGTTTCAGGGATTACGAGTACAGATTTTCCCTGTGATACATAGTCTTTTATTTTTTTAATCCTTTCCTCATGAACCAGGTCATACGCCTTGACTACACCAGGGCCGAGTTTAATGTCGGTTCCACGTCCTGCCATGTTTGTTGCAATGGTGACTGCGCCTCTCTGACCGGCGCGCGCCACTATATGTGCCTCTTTCTCATGGTGCTTTGCATTTAATACCTGATGAGGAATTTTTCTCCTCTGAAGGAGTCTTGATAGAAGCTCTGAAACCTCAACTGAAGTTGTACCAACCAATATAGGACGCCCCTTTTCGTGCCACTTCACGATTTCATTAATTACTGCCTCGTACTTCTCTTTCTTTGTTTTGAAAATGATGTCTGGAAAGTCCACACGGCGTACCGGTTTATTCGTTGGGATAGAAACCACATCAAGTTTGTAAATCTCCCAGAATTCAGCGGCTTCTGTCGCTGCTGTTCCTGTCATGCCTGCAAGTTTCTCATACATTCTGAAATAGTTCTGAATTGTAATAGTCGCAAGTGTCTGGGTTTCAGCCTGAATTTTCACTCCTTCCTTTGCCTCCACTGCCTCATGTAGACCGTCGGACCACCTTCTACCGTGCATAAGTCGGCCAGTAAATTCATCAACTATGATGACCTTGCCCTCCATGACCACGTAGTCCACATCTTTTTCAAAGAGGGTATAGGCTTTTAGAAGCTGGTTTATGGCATGTATCTGGTCGGTCTTGTGGGCGTATTCTCTGTAAATTCTTTCTTTTTCGTAAAACTTTTCACGTGCGTTTAAATCTTCTCTTTTATCGATTTCAGCAATTTCAGTGGAGAGATCGGGCAATGTGAAGAGGTCTTTCCGTTTTTTCTGGATTTCATTTCTTCCCTTTTCTGTTATATCAACACTGTTGGATTTTTCGTCCACCACGTAGTAGAGTTCTTCCTCGTATTCCTTAATCTTTTTGTCCTTCATCAATTCGAGCTCGGTTTTATCAACGAGTTTCATCAGACCAGGTTCCTGCAGCAACTTGAACAATTTCTTAGATTTGGGTGCCCCTCTCTTGGCAATAAGAATTTTTAATGCGGCCTCTTTTTCTTTCCCATCTTTAAGAAGTTTCTCAGCCTCCGAGAGAAGTCTTGTGACAATTAAAGTTTGCTTTCTAACAATATCTGCAACGATTGGTTTAACGTCCTTGTACTGATCAACAGATGAATGCTCTACCGGACCAGAAATGATCAAAGGTGTTCTTGCCTCATCAATCAGGATGGAGTCAACCTCGTCAATGATGGCATAAAAATGTCCTCTCTGGACTCTGTGCTCTGGTTGATAGACCATGTTATCACGTAGATAGTCAAATCCAAATTCGTTGTTGGTCCCGTATGTGATATCTTTTTCATATTCTGGTTTCCTTTGCTCTGGAGTCATCCCAGCCTGGATAACGCCAACACTGAGTCCAAGAGATTCATAGACAGGTCCCATCCATTCTCTGTCCCTTCGAGCGAGGTAATCGTTAACTGTGACAAGGTGCACACCGACAGGTTTCTCTTTTGTTCTGCCAATGAGGGCGTTTAAATAAAGGGGCATTGTCGCAACAAGTGTCTTGCCTTCACCCGTAGCCATTTCTGCAATTTTGCCCTGATGAAGTACAATTGCTCCAATAAGCTGTACGTCAAATGGTATCATGTTCCATTCAATGACTTCACCAGTCACTTCCCATCTTTTACCTACGAGTCTCCTACAGGCCTCTTTAACAAGTGCAAATGCTTCAGGGAGTATTTCATCAGGATCTTCGCCCTCACGTAGCCTTTGCTCAAACTCTTCCGTTTTTTTCAAAAGGTCTTCATCTTTTAGACCTTTGTATCCTTTATAAATTTCGTTTATTTCATCAACGGTTGGCCATAGTTTTTTTATGACTCGTTCGTTTCTTGAACCTACAACTTTTTCAAGGAGAGTTTTAAACATACTCCTTATCGCCTCCTCACAATGAAATTATGGTTAACAGCATTCCATCATTAAATGTCCCAAAATCCCCTTTGGAAAAAGGGGATTTTTTCTTTTCAAATTCCCCCTTCTAAAGAAGGGTGAATTTGAAAAAAGATATGGCGTTAACTTAAACTCTGCAAGGGGTTATTTTTTATTCCCTTTAGTAGCCCCCTGTTTTTCAAACTGTTTTATCGATTGCTCAAATGATACAAGCCAATCTTCTACCTGTACACTATCCGGGATCTCAAACTTGGTAGTATCCACACTGGTTGTATCAATAGACACTACTTCCTGAATAACCTTCCCTCTTGCATCGACTAATTTGAAGGGTAAATTGTTCCAGACGTAGAGCTTTGCCTGAAGTTCACCGGTGGAATCATCCTTTATTTCGTAGATGTCACACACATATTTCCCCAACATTTTTTCTTTCCCAGCCGGTTTCAGATCCTTGATAAAATCTCTTATCACAACGCCCGTTGCCTCTGAATTTTTAAGAGCTTCTTTCTCCTGCGGCAGTCTCGCAATCAAGTTGTCTTTTGTGTTCTTGTCCAATTTACTCGAGACGATAATTTTTCTCATTTGTTCGATAACTTTATCTGGATTGTTAGGAATCTTTGTTCCTTTCCTGGACTGGAAATCTATGCTATAAATATACTCTGGTGTTACCATAGAAAGTGATCTTGTTTCAATATTTTGACCATTGTACACCATGCGTGTAACAGTATACCTCGCCTCTTTTTCCCCATATTTGTCAATGTAAATATCCTGCTCAACGGACATTCCAGGGTGAACCTCGGACTTACTCACAATTGTTGCCTGTTTAAACGGGTAGATTTTACCCTCTTTTGCAGACGTGGTTTCAGCTTTTTTCTTCTGACAGGAAACTCCCATCGTTACTGTCAGAGCGAGAAGTATTATACTCAGCTTCTTCATAAAAAATTACCTCCAAAAAGTTTTTGTCAAATATAAACCACTGTAGTAATTTAAATCAAATGGTGTCCAGATATTTTCTCCTGAGCTCTTTTATTTTGTGGCGGTTTTTTAGAAACCTTGGAACGGATGGGAGAATTTTATGTTCAAAGTGTTCCACGATATCCTCATCACCCCATCTGCGTTCAATATAGAACCAATCAACAGTGGGAAGACCATCTTTTACAACAAATCTTCCCTTGGTTCCACAAACGGCACACTCTATGGTATTGTGATCTACAAATCTAAACATGTTTTGTCCACATGAGGGGCAAACTTTTTCATAGGGCATGTCTTTACCTTCTACGATAGATTTTCCAGCCCTATGAGCTCTTTCTAAGATCTTATCGTTAAGTAGGATTTCCCCGGGTCCCTGTGCATGTGCTATAAATTGGTCCACTATATGGTATCCTAAAGACAGTAAAAAAGTTGCCATCTGTGGAAGGGTGAAAGCTTCCCATCCTTCAACTCCTGCTACACCGATTGCGACAGCGGGTTTTCCACTATTTGGTCGTCCAATTCCGTACATGTAAGCCATACCACGATCAAGCCACATTTTCAATATTCCAGGAACTCCGAGAATATATGTAGGTGAGCCCAATACAAGACCATCATACTCCGTAATTTTTCTGTACAACTTCATGGAATCATCCTTATCACGGAAGATGCATTCGGTTTTCTTGATCACGCAATTTATACACCCTTCACAGGGTAAGATTTTGTAATCCGTCAGTCTGATGAAGTCTACTTCAGCTCCGGCCTCCTTTGCACCGAGTAGAGTCTCTTTTACAAGTAGATCAGAATTTCCAAATTTTCTATCACTTACTGATATTCCGAGAATTTTCATTGTATTTTCCTCACTTTCTAAAGATTCGAGATTTTTTCTTTTTACTCAGATTTTTGTCTATTTTGTAGACCGTCTTATACGATTTTCTCACAAACCACGGCCAGGGTTTACCAGTTTTATGCCATTCGTGTAGCCATTTAATTGTATTTTCTTCATTTGCGTTTCCACTGCCAATTTCTACATCACCTATTTTGTATTCTTCTCTTATATTCTCAAGAATCTTTGTCTGTGACCATTTAGCAATGATAGCTGCGAGTCTTGTTTCGAGATACCTATCTTCTGACTTTGTAGCAACAATAACCTGAGCTCCCTCGGACCTGAGATTTTCAAGGAGAGTAAGTAGTTCATTAGAAACCCCGTAATCGTCAATAACGATTCGCACTTTAGATGGGAGAATGTTGGTTTCTTCTAAAATCCTTTTTACAACTCTAATGTATGTGATGTTAAGTAATTCGTTCAGGTTAAACTCATCGATGTCTTCAGGACTTACTCTCTCTTCGAGATAGAAGAATCTATCTCCCATCAGCTTTTTCAAATCTCCAAAAATTTGCTGCCAATATTCAAAGATATGTTTTTTCTTAGTATCGCTGTTTCCGACCACTCTCTCAATTTCATCAAAAAGACTGCGATGAAAAACCACACCAACCACATGGAGATAGCCGAATATTTCCCCTTTACCAGTTTCATCCAGTCCCACGCACCATTCTTTTGTGGGAGGTTCATAAATGTGGCCAATAAGATTACCAATTTTCTCAAGTATATTTTTGACTTCAGGGTCTTCGGAGGGTGTTGCATACATGGTACCGCTCGAATAATAGGTGATGTAGCAATTTTTAAACTTTAATCTCCAAACTTCAAAATTTTCTCTGGTTCCAATTTCCTCGGCACCGATACTTAGCAGAAAATTTTTTATTTCATTTGCTTTTCTGTTATCTATATTCTTCCAGGTTCTGCCTCTCACCATAAATTCCTGTCAAAAAGTTAAAAATTTCTTTAATTTTCCTGTCTGCCTCATCATCTTTTTTAACCAGATTTTCCACAATGCCTTCATTGTACAACTCAATCAAAGCTTTTACCACTGTTTTATCAAATTCTCCTGAATTCATAAACCTA
>JALSOD010000212.1 GCA_026986655.1 Caldifarciminota bacterium
AACCCTCATCGTGTCCAACGCTTCAGGCGGGGTTAATCCAAGATTTGAGCCTGGTGATATTATGCTTATCTGGGACCACATTAACTTAATGCCTGAAAATCCTCTGCGCGGCAAAAACGACGAAACTCTTGGACCAAGATTCCCCTCCATGCACAACGCTTATGATAAGGATTTGATTAAGCTTACAGAAAGCGTAGCTTTTAACCTTGGAATCAAGGTCGTGAGGGGAATTTATGTGGCACTTCAGGGACCAAACCTCGAAACCCCTTCAGAGTACAATTTTGTTCGTATAATCGGTGGAGATGCGGTTGGAATGTCCACAGTCCCGGAAGTGATAGTCGCAAATCACATGGGCATGAAAGTTCTTGGAATTTCTGTCATAACGAATGTTGCAGACCCATACAATCCCAGGCCCACAACACATGAGGAGGTTCTTGAAGTGGCCTCAATCGCTGAGAAGAATTTAACAAAGCTCATAAAAGGAATTCTTGAAAAAATATAAATTTAGGTGGTGATCTCCAAATGACCTTTTTCAAAAAACTTGTAAACTTCTTTATTAAACACGCAGGATTTTCAATTTTGATTGTGGGGATCCTCGGTGCGAATTACATCCTCATTCCAATGGATGATGTTCAGAATGACCACCTTCGAGCCTACGGAATCGCTTACAACGTTCTGAGAAAGGGGGTTAAGGTCGATTGGCTTCTCAACTATCGTGGTGGTAGCTTCTTGATGAAAGACCTTCCATCCATAGAAAAGATGTGCGAGGTACTCGGTGTAACTTACAAAGTGATTTCTGAGTCAGAGGTAGCTTCAATTTACAAAACTATCGAAGAGAGCAACATGAATGATGTTGTACTGGAAAAAGCGCCGAAGATTGCCGTTTACATACCGCCCTATGCAGAGCCCTGGGATGATGCTGTAACCCTTGCACTCGAATATGCGCAGATACCTTACGACAGGATCTACGACGATGAAATACTTGAAGGCAAGTTATCAGATTACGAATGGCTACATGTGCACCATGAAGATTTTACAGGGCAGTTTGGGAAATTTTATGCAAGCTACAGAAATACAGAATGGTACCAGAGGCAGGTAAGAATGGATACCGAAACGGCCCACAGATGGGGATTCAAAAAAGTCTCAAAGCTTAAGCTCGCAGTGGCAGAAAAAATCAAGCAGTACGTTTATAGAGGAGGTTTCCTCTTTGCCATGTGCTCAGCCCCGATAACCCTCGATATTGCACTTGCTGCCCACAACACTGATATTGTCCCTGCGGTATTTGACGGAGATCCAGTTGATCCTGACTATCAGCAAAAGCTTGATTTCAAGAATACCCTCGCGTTTACCAATTTCCACATAATCACAAATCCTTACATCTATGAGCATTCGGATATTGATGTAACACGTGAGGCTGCTTTGAGGGGACCAAACACCTATTTCACACTCTTCGACTTCTCAGCAAAATACGATCCAATCCCAACGATGCTAACTCAGGATCACACCCGGGTCATCAAGGAATTTCTCGGACAGGATACCGGGTTCAGAAGATCGAAACTCAAGGATAATGTTGTTATTCTCGCAATGGTGAAGGGCACGGATGAGGTTAAATATCTGTATGGAAACTACGGGAAGGGCTTCTTTGCCTTTCTTGGAGGCCATGATCCCGAAGATTACCAGCATTTTATCGGAGATCCTCCTACAAGACTTGAATTACACAGAAATTCACCAGGATACAGATTAATTTTAAATAATGTCCTCTTCCCTGCGGCACGCAAAAAACCATTGAAAACTTAAATGCTCTGTAAAAGATTATCGTTGAATCATAGCCAGTCCTAAATTTTACCTCTAAAATTTATGTATGGATTTTGAAAAGATCTATCAATTCAAGATTACCCTTGAAAAGATTAAACCTCCAATCTGGAGGAGAATACAGGTTCCTGAGACTTACACATTCTGGGATTTACACGTCGCAATCCAGGATGCCATGGGATGGAGGGACGAGCACCTTCACATGTTCGAGATGAAACACCCGGCCACTAAAATAAGAGTATCTATCAAAGTTTTTCCAGAGAGGGATATTTTCGCCGGAAAAGGTGAAGTATTCGATGAGAGGAAAGAGAAAATACGGGACTGGTTTGTTAATCAGGGACAGTCGGCAACCCATATTTACGACTTCGGAGATGGGTGGAGACATACAATTAAGCTGGAGAAAATTTTACCTCGTGAAAGGGGTAAAAGATATCCGGTAT
>JALSOD010000213.1 GCA_026986655.1 Caldifarciminota bacterium
ACACTTCCACCCAAATACCCCTGAAGCAATCCTGCGTTCACACCTAATCCAAGGGCTTTATAACCAGGAAGGGTAATTCCACCAATTGTATCAGCAGTTGTGTCGGCACCTGTAATTTTTAATGAAGCGCTGATCGTAGAGTCCTGTTGTAGTGAATCATTCTGGACGTAAATATTTGGTGTATCTATGTTCTCAATTACGAAAGAATTAAAATCTGCTGTTTCATATAAGTAATTATAGTTTCCTGATAATGTGGTTTCGAAGCCTTGCTCATAATAAGCTCCAACTTTAAAGAATCCAAGAGAGAAATTGGCACCAACATTGAAAGCTTTCCTCGTCCCATCGTAGTCATTAATCATGTTAATCTTAACTATCGTGTCAGAAAATGATGCGGATGCATTTAAACTTCCATAGTAGGATGGAGAAGTTCCTTTGACATTTGCTACAACAGTAGTCTTTGCAAAAATATATGGGGCCCCGTCTCCTGAATATTTAATGATCTTGAGACCCGCTCCGATCGAGAGGGGACCCAATCCAATACCAGCACCAAAAAACATGGGTCTGGCTTTTAATGAAATATTTCCTAACCCGGTGATCTCTGTTTGAGATGTAACATCCATATTCCAGTGCATCTCAACTGGTACAGTCTGATTCATCGAATCTCTATTGGTAATTAATAAAGTATCAATTATTGTTTGATTAAAAGTCAGTGGCTGCGTTGTGATGCCATTCATGCCAACGGTTAATTCAAAAGGCTTGAGTATGCCTAATCCCACCCCAAGTAGAGTATACTTTGCACCGATTCCAAAGCCATAAATTCCTCCTGCATCTTTTATCTCCACATTGAGTGGCATAATTATTGCACTGTTGTATTCTGTACTATCGAGTAATGTTATCTCTGTGTTGAATGTCGAGCTATTGGTAAATCCCATACCCAGGTTAAATTCTAAGTGAGAGATTCTCCCGAACGACGCAGGATTGATAAATCCACCAAGCACAGTCGAAGTTGCAGCAGGATTCATATAATCCGGAGACAAAAATCCCATGTTTGCTATTGGCGAGGAAAATGTAAAACTGGCTGTTAGAGGTGAGGTTTGCTGTGATTGAAGAGTGCCAAATAAGACTACAATTGCTATAACCATATATTTCTTCATATTCTTACTCCTTTCATCGTTAATTTTTTCATTATAAACCATTTTAGCAAGACATCCTACAAAATTTGGACTAAAGTTTATCACAAACGTAATTCTACAAAATGGGAAAGTCCAAGATACGGATGCAAACTCGTGCTATATGAGAATTTGATGAAATCTCTGAAGGTCAATCCCAGATAATAAGAAGCTGGTGTTGAACTTAAACCTCCCATGAGTTTCAAATTTTCCCAGATTTTGTAATTTAATGAGAGTCTATACGACACCTTGGATCCTGCGTCATACAGTGCATCAAAAAATATGGTGAGATCTCCGGAAATTCTTGCCTTGCTTGACAGTGCAATTTCTCCTGGCCCAAAAATAGTTTTATCCGTCACAAGGACATTATGCAGGGCAAATCCAAAGACTAATGACGTACTGTATGGAATCACAAATCCTGCGCCCAGGCCAAATCCATCTGTTACCTCTGATTTGTTTTCCACGAATAATTGTTTCAACTCTCCAGAAATCCCTATTCTCAGTTCATTCTGGAATGGAAAGGAGTATCCCAAATTAATGGAATTTACATAAAAATCCTCCTCATTAACTACCTGAGCACCAAGACTTACCCGCTTAAACGAGATTGAAGACGAGAAGAAATTTAATCCAGGAATAGAATAAAGTTCACCGTAAATTGCAGAAAAATGAAACTTATCGCTAATCAGTGCAGGGTTATAAAAAACTGCATTTGATGTAGAAAAAAGAAAATTCCCAAAATTCGCAGGTGCAATTATATACTGAAACAGGAAAACGACTGCTATCACTGGCCCTGAATCTCACGGAGCTCTTCTTTTTCAAGATATTTCTCAGCTCTTTTCAACTCAGGGGGAATGTGTATATTGCAGTACTGAGTAGGTTCATATCCCTCTCTAAATATCTCGTCATAAGTTTCAGGGCAGTAGGGGGTAGGCAATAATCCAGATGTAGCACAAACCTCTTTATGAACAATCCCCGATGGTTCTATAAAATCAAGTGGTGGCACTGTGTCGAGGACATCCTTCATATAGGTGGCCCAGATTGGGAGAGCCATAACAGCTCCTGTGGCCCCTTTAA
>JALSOD010000214.1 GCA_026986655.1 Caldifarciminota bacterium
TGTTGTTGAACCCACGTCTATGCCAATTGCAACGATCTTTCCCATTTCCTACTCCAGCATCTCGATGAACGAATCGAGTCTTGCCTTAACTTGCTCCTCTGCGAATGCCCGCGGGTCATTATGGTCCGCTTCGAGCAGGAGAGCCGGTATTCCATAATCTTTAATAAGCTTATTTCTCTGATCAACCTGCCCAATGGAGTATGGTTTGCACGAACGATCAGAATGCAGAATTGCTCCATCCAGGTCAAATTCATCCACCATCTCTTTCATTTTCTTGAGCTTGTATCCTGTTCCACGGTTGAGTATCGGATAAATGTAAGTTTTTGCCATTGATTCAATGGGCCTCTCAGGATCAATGAGTGGAGCGAGCTCTCCCCATGCCATTGTGTAAGTGGATGCAACAACCGAAATACCGTGCTTACCAAGATATTCTGCAAGGAAACGAATTCTGTACCAGATGGGGAGATTGTCCCAGAGAAGTCTCTTTCTCTCTTTTTTAACAGCCCCGATCCCTTTCTTTATTCTCTCATCAACCTCTTTTAGCATGGCAGCGTAAAAATCTACAGTTTCTGGTTTCCCCCTCATCTCGACTATAGGAGCCATGTGAATGAATTGGTCAAAAACAGAAATAGGTGCAGGTTTCACCTTTCCCCGATACATAATCTCAAGCCACAACTCTGAAGCTTCCTTACTGAGTCTTACGACTTCTTTTAGCTTTTTAAAACTGAGTTTTTTGCCTGATACTTTTTCCGCAATAGGAATGGAGGCCTCAAGTTGCTTTTTGACGTATTCAATGGCGTGTTCAGGGGCCTCGGTATAAACAAATGGTGTGTCGATAAGGATAATTGGAACGTTGAAATGCTTTGCAAGCACCCGGTACCAGAAGAGTACCGTCTGACAGATATTTGTACAGGCGAGGAGTAAATCGGGCTTTGGTAGCTTTCCCACAGGAGTTTTTCCGGATAACATGGCACCAATGTCTGTCCTTGCGTAGGAGCAGATGTCCTGTGAAAATCCGTAATTTTCGGCTTCTTCAGAGAGCTCCAGAGCATATCTTCTCGCGCCACACAGGGCCCCGTGATTTTCGGGGTAGAGGACGTAAAACCCCAGTGCCTGAAGGATTTCTACAGGGCCACCTGATGTAACCCAGGCAACAGGCTTGTGTCCATTAGCATATCTACCCTCTAAATAATGCCTTGAAATTAGCTCTTTTGTCCTTGCACTGATTTTTAAAGGTGGAGCAAGGATATCAGTCCTCCACTTCTTCGGAACCCGCTGTTTTCTTTCGGCCCTTAGTCTCTCTATCCTCAAGAATGTTGTCCCGAGGAGCTTTACATTCCAGTAATACTCCAGATGGGCTTTCAAACTCATTCAAGCACCTCCAGAAATGCTGTAATCCTTGTGATTGTTTGATGGGGGAGTGGGTCTCCTATGTCCACCTCAATGTGTACTGATGGAATTCCAACCTCTTTCAGCATATTTCTCAATTCCGGCAGGTCAAAAAGTTCAGGCTCGCAGAATTTCACAGTGTAGAAAATAACTCCACGCGCACCAGTGACCTCAACGAGTTTTTTTAGATGCTCGAATCTTTCTTCAATTAAACTTCCGCGGGTTACGTCGGGTGGGGCATCGATAATTGCCCTGGCCATCCTTTCGATAGGGTCCCGTGAATTACCAGGTGGATAAATGCGTCTGCCACAACATGCAAAATCATCAGCCACAACCTTCCCACCCGCCTCTCCGATTGCGTCCAGAATCTCCATAGGTTCGGGTACAATCCCGGACATGATAACAGGTATTCCTTTGCCTCCAAAGTTCAATTTCTCCAAACTCTCATCTGCGAGTTTTATAAAATCCTCTGCAGGTAAAAATTCGCGTGAGCGAATTATTCTGTAAAATTCCAAATTAGAAATTGCTCCGTTCCCCTGACTCCTATCTCTAAACCTTCTTTCATAGAGTTCTTTTAGCTTCAGGTCAGCCAGTTCCTCAACCTCAATTTTCATCATAAGTGTATCGTCATCTGGTCTTTTACCGGTGATCTTAGAAAGATTTTCAAAGAGGGCTTTAATTTCTCTCATAAGAAAATTTAAATCCTCATCGCGTTTGCCCCGTGGCAGATAAAATGGAAAAACTGGTTGTCTGGGCTTCACAAAATCAATGAGAATACTGCCAAGCCCCTGAAGTGAATCGCACGCGTGCGGAACGATAATCAAATCTGTCTCATCAAGACCACCTGTTTTGAGGAACGATAGCGCGTTGTGCACAATTGAACAAACGTATGGCTGAAGATGAGCACCACCGTAGCTTACATCCACATGAGGAGGTCCCCATACCTCAACAGGCAAAAAATCGAAGGCTCTCAATAGAGCTCTTGGATAATGGATGGGCAAAACGGCGGCTATCTTTCCCCCATTTTCTTTAAATTTTTCGCAAACTTCATGTCTCCCGGGTATCTTTATCATTTTTTTATCAGATCCCACACTTATTGGGAATTTTTTATCCTTTCTTACGTTTCTTAATCTCCTCTTCCCTCAAAACTCGCCTCAGGATTTTTCCAATTGCACTCTTTGGCAACTCTTTCCTGAATTCGATCTCCGAGGGAACTTTGTAAGGTGCAAGATGTTTCTTGAAATATTCAATGAATTCTTCCGCTGTAGCGGTAATTCCTTCTTTGAGAACAATGAAAACTTTTATCTTCTCTCCTTTGAACTCGTCTGGAACTCCCACTGTTATTCCTTCTTTCACTTTTGGATGTTTGTAAAGAATTTCATCAATTTCTCTCGGAAATACGTTGAATCCTCCTACTATTATCAGGTCTTTTTTCCTGTCTGTAATGTAAAAGTAACCTTCTTCATCCATATAGCCTATATCTCCTGTGTATAACCAGCCGTCTTTGACCGTTTCCGCCGTTTTCTCAGGCTTGTTGTAATATCCAAGCATCACAGTTGGTGTCTTTAAAACAATTTCTCCTACCTCTCCGGGTGGGAGGTCTTTTTTACCATCGAGGGATACTATTTTTGCATCAACGTCAGGGAATGGCAATCCGATGCTCCCCACCTTGTGTTTCCCTTTGAGAGGATTTGCCATAATTGCGGTAACGGCTTCGGTCAGTCCATATCCCTCAATGGCTCTACCACCGGTTTTTTTCTCAAAATTCTCTTTTATTGCAGCAGTAAGGGGGGCAGCACCCACCCAGATGGCTTTCAAGCTTGAGAAATCGTATTTCTCAACGTTTTTCACGGCAGAGAGAGCCACAAGAATTGTGGGAACAACTGCGGTCTGAGTGGGCTTGTATTTGTCTATTGTTTTTGCCATTTCTCTTGCACTAAATCGTGGCAGCATAACTATGGACATTCCAGAAAGCAGTGCTGCATTCATAGTTACGTTCATCCCATATCCGTGAAAAAATGGAAGCACTGCAAGCATTCTCTCTTTTTCGTTTAGATGGCCCCAGGTTTTGATCATATAAGCATTCGCTACCACAGCATAATGGGAAAGCATGATCCCTTTTGCTACACCTGTCGTACCCCCTGAATAAATGATGATTCCAAGTTCGTCAGGATTTACATCCAGCGGTTTAAATCCATCTACAGGTTTCGAAAGCATATCTTTCATGTTAAGAAATTTACCCTTTCCTTGCTTTTTGGCCTTTTTCACCGATGGATTTTCCCTCATTTTCTGAACAAAGCTGAGGGGGAATGGAAGAAAGTCAGCAATGTAAGAAAATATCACTCTCTCGAGAGGAGAATTTTTTGTAAGCTTTGCTACCTTTTCTGCAAACATAGGAATAGTGACAACTGTAGTGGCCGACGAGTCATTAAAATGAAACTCCAGCTCATGCGCTGTGTAGAGAGGATTTAGAGGAACTACGACAGCCCCCGTCTTAAGTATCCCATAGTAGGCAATAACATAACCCGGAAAATTCGGTAACAATAAAGCCACTTTATCACCTTTCCCGATGCCCATTTCTTGAAGGGACTCTGCGAATCTATCGGATAGGTCCTTAAGCTCCCTGTAAGTTAGCTTTTTACCGTAAAAAATGGATGCAATGTGCTCGGGAAACATCTTTGCAGAGTCATCAAGTATACGATAAATGGGCATCCTGGGATAATCTATGCTTTGTGGAACCCCTTCATCATAAAATTTAAGCCAGGGCCTGTTCATTATTTACCTCCATGAAGTTTTTTTCATAGAAAATTATAAGGGTAAGGTATTAATTTTTTTCAACCCGGAGTCAAAAATTCCAAAAGAGTGATCCGGCAATTTGCGGAGATCCCAAAAGTCCCCCTGGTGAAAGGTAAAGATTGGGATTGTCTTCTCAAGCGATTTAAATCCCCCCGTATTTCCCCTTCTCACGAGGTGGGATTTTTAAATCTACTGGAGTAATCCTGACACATATCCAACCCTCAAGGTGTTTAATGTGTATATCGATTTTTGCAGTTGACTATAAATTTTCCACTCGAAGACTATCCCTTCACAACTGCAAGAGGCCTGAGTTTAGCAACTTTTCTCGAAATTCCAGCCTTATGAACCGTATTGACCACAATGTTGACATCCTTATAAGCCTCTGGTGCTTCTTCTACTAAAACCCGTCTTGAGTGTGCTTTCACAAGGATCCCCTGATCACGAAGCTCCCGCTCAAGCGGTCTATCCCAGAGTTTTCTTTTTGCTTGGGCACGAGAAAGAACACGTCCAGCGCCATGACATGTGGAGCCAAAAGTTTCCATCATGGCCCTCTCAGTTCCAACAAGAATATATGAGGCGGTTCCCATATCTCCAGGAATCAGGACTGGCTGACCGACTCTTCTGTAAATCTCCGGGACTTCTGGTCTCCCGGCTGCAAAAGCACGAGTTGCCCCCTTTCTGTGAACCACAAGTTTTCTCTTTTTGCCATCTACAATGTGTTCCTCAACCTTTGCTATATTGTGGGCAACGTCGTAAACGAGGTGTAATCCAAGGGATCTTGCACTCTTACCGAAGACTTTTGCTACACTTTCTCTGACCCAGTGTGTAATAAACTGCCTGTTTGCCCAGGCATAGTTAGCTGCTGAAACCATTGCTGCAAAGTAGCTCTGGCCTTCCCTGGATTTGAAAGGAACGCATGCAAGCTGCCTGTCTTGTACCTTTATCCCGTACCTTTTCATGGCATGTCCAAGCGTTTTCACATAGTCATCACACACCTGATGGCCAAAACCTCTTGACCCGGTGTGAATCATAAATGTGACATATCCTTTTCTCAGTCCAAAGACTTCTGCTACCTTTTCATCGTAAATTTCTTCGACAACCTGAACCTCAAGGAAGTGGTTGCCCGCTCCAAGTGAACCAAGCTGTGGCCTTCCTCTCTCTCTCGCACGAGATGAAACCTTGGAGGGGTCGGCTCCTTTCATTTCGCCCCCTTCTTCTATTCTTTGCAAATCTTCTTCAAATCCATATCCCTGCTCCACGACCCACCTGGCACCTTTTACCATGACAGCATCAAGGTCTCTATTGGAAACCTTGATTTTTCCACCAACTCCTACCCCTGCAGGTACGTTTTCGTAAATTGCCTGAATAACTCTTTCAAGTCTCGGTTTTAAGTCCTCCAGTTTTATATCACTTCTGATGATACGTACTCCACAGTTTATATCGTATCCGACACCACCTGGAGAAATCACTCCCTCATTTACATCAAAAGCTGCCACGCCACCTATAGGGAACCCGTATCCCCAGTGAATATCTGGCATAGCGAGAGAATATTTCACAATTCCTGGCATACAGGCCACATTGGCTACCTGCTCCGGCGCCTGATCCTGTTTGATACTCTCGATGAGCTCATCAGTGGCGTAGATTACACCGGGAACCCGCATGCAGGACTTATAATTTCTGGGAATCTCCCATTTCGCTTCACCAATTTTCTTTAATGGACCTTTCCATAAATTTCCCATAGTCATACCTCTCTTTTTGTTATAATTTTCAAAAAATTTTCCTTTACTCGAAAGATCGCTGGTAATTTTCCCACAAGTTCTCCATCCATTTCCAGCATGACTTCCTGACTGGATCTGATTACTATTTCCCTCCCTGAAAAAAGTTCTACTTCTTCAATATAAATGTGTTTTCCTTTGTAGACAAGGGGTAAATTCCTCATGAATCTTCTGCGTGTGGTCTTTTTTATAAGGATAATTTCAAGTTTTCCATCATCCGCCCGTGCCATCGGAGCAATAAACATTCCACCGGCAAAATACTTTCCATTTGCAACAACTGTAGAAATTATTTCAAACTCACCAACAGATTTACCATCAATGGTTAATGATATTTTGTAAGTTTTAAGATTCACGAGACTTCGTAAGACACCATAAAGAAATGCAAGCTTACCTCCGAGGACTTTGGGAGCGCCATCGACGTTTATTACGGTATCTCCACCAAGGCCAGCGTCTGCTGCATTTACAAACACGCGTGTCGCACGATTGCCTGAAAAATCTGTATATTCAACTTCAACAATGTCGAAATTACGAATAATTCCACTCTTTAAAGTATCGATTGCCTTAATATAGTTACTACCAACAGGGATTGTTCTGGCAAAGTCTGCTCCAGTCCCACACTCGACTATTCCAAGTGTAATGTTTTTCCTGGATAAATAGATACCATTTACAACTTCGTTGATTGTGCCATCCCCACCAACGGCAACAAGAGGGTCAAAACCTGCGAGTGTTGATTCCTCTGCAATTTTTATGGCATGAAGATGGTACTCGGTAAATACGACATCAAAATTTCCAAGTACGCTACGGGCATGGGATTCTAAAATTGGCCACTTTTTACGTGTCCTGTTTGCCCCGGCTGTTGGATTTACGATGAATCTAATCACCTTTTATCAAATTTTCAGCCCTTCTTACGTAGATTGAGCCATCAAATTTTTCTTTTAGAATTCGAAAATACTTACTTGAAGAATCTGGATTGTGAAAAACATCTGTATAGATGTATACAAGCCCATAGAGTGCCCGCTTGAGGTCGTCCTCCGAGGATGCAGAGTCTACCACAGATTTATAAATTTTGACAGACTTTTCTGGTTTACCAATTTCAAAGAGATAGAGTTCGGCCATTTTAAGTCTCACATCTGTCGTGTCTTTTTGATATTTTTCAATGTCACTGTAGGCGATGTATTTCTGACGAGCAATATCGGCAATTTTCTGATTTACCCTTGAGTTACTTGCTCTTTTGTACCAATCTATGGCTTTTTTGATAGAATCCATCTGCTCATATTGATTTGCAATTATGTATGCCGATAGTTGTCCATATTTTCCATTTTTGTTTTCTTTGTAAACCTGTTCAAATTTTTTTAAAGCCCTGTCAGTTTCGCCTTTTTTCAACAGAATTTGCGCGATTCTAAATTCAATGCTTGGTCTCCGTTTATCACGTGGAGGGAGGTCGATTCTCTGAAGGATTTCTCTGGCCCTATCAAGGCTGTCCATCTCAAAATAAACATCTCCTAAAAGTACCTGGGATTCCACTTTTATTGAATCGGCCAGCACAAATTTTTGTAAACTCTGGAGGTATTTTATGGCATCCATGTAATTTTGGGTTTTATATGAACATTTTGCAGCTAACATAAGGGCGTCAATTTTCCTTTGCTCATTTAACTTCTTTTTGTGAAGTACAGGTTTGAGCTCTTCAAGGGCTTTGTCGCATTTACCTTCGAGGGCAAGTGAGTGGGCAAGGAGCAACGTAGCTTCTTCGAGAGTGGTTTTTGAACTCTGTTTTAGCATCTCGCGCGCTACCTCGGGCTTTCCTGACTCAATTAAAAGTCGTGCATACTCCACTTTTGCCTTTGGAATGTACTTGGAGTTTGGATAGAATTTGAAGAGTTCCTCGAATTTTCGTCTTGCTTTGTGTCTGTTCCCGATTCTAAGGTAGGATATTGCCATAAGGTACAATGCGTCATCCACATATTTGGAATTGGGGTAAAACTCAAGTATTTTTGAGCATTTCTCAATAACTTTTTCATATTCTCTACGCTCTTTTGGAGTTATTCTATGAGTCTTGCTATAGCTCCTTTCCGCCTCGTTAAAATATTTCTTAGCATTATAAAATGTGTTGAAATAGGCACATCCTGTGAAAAGTAGTATGGCAATTAGTGGGATTATTTTAATTTTTCTCACAGTCAATGATTATGACAAAAGAATTTTCGAATATCAACCTATTTTTGACATTGATCAAATCAGATAAATGAACTTGTAATAGTAGTCAAGGCACCCTTAAGATATAATCATGAAAAAATATAAAGTTTACGAAGTACTTGCTATTAAGGAGGGGGACCAGTTTGAACTGGAGCCCGTTGAAGACTTTGAATTTAACGAAGCGGTAAATGCGGCAATTTCACTGTCCATGGAGAATGGTATGGATTACACAATCATACCCACAAACAATACGCTTTACGTCATTACAGAAGAAGATATTATTGATCCCAACAAAATTGAAATTTTTGGCACGGTGCGATGCAAAGAAGGAGGCTTTGTTATTATAGACCCTCTCAAGTAAAACTGTGTCTATTTAAAATTTTCTGTATATTCTTTTTTACCTACATATCTTTGTCTGTCCTTTCGCAGGTAAGGTTGGAGCATGCCGGAATCTGTTCATGAGGTCTCTCAGGAGTAGATTTTCTTCATCGTGGATATTATATGATGGGAGGTCGAGGAGTGACCAGATATTGGTTACCACTCCTATGGGAGGATAGGAATAGTTCTTGGTTCTGATAAGAGAATACGTATTGAGATAAGCAACAGAACAACGAGAGGTTTAAAAAACGATGCTAAACTCATGCTGTTAATAAATACTACAGCAAGAATAATTAAGGCTACAGCAAGTAGAATAGCAACCACATATAGCTCACCCAATCTCTCTGCTCGGGCTATTCTGTCCTTTTTCAACTGCCTTATTATAGATTGGTATACTTCTTCAACTTCCCTTTTCTGGAGCCCAAGAATGGGATCCTCATCTTCGTCTACCACTTCAATCCTTATTCTATCGTCCCCGACTTCCTTGATAGCTTTATTAACCGGGATGTTCTTGATAGCCCTTGCAGAGTCGATAAAGAAACCTAACACACTTATGGCTATTAGCACTAAGGAAACTATAAGGACTACCCCAACAAACATTCTTATCACCTCCTTACGATATTATATATAGCAAATTATAGGTAAAAGGATACTGTTGGCAAGTTTAATTTTTCTACCCCTCATTATTCAAGTGGGATACTCCAATCCGTATGATACTTCGTGCTACTGAGCTTATCTAATTGTTAAAAGAGGATTTGATAGCGGTTTCCATCATAGATAGGACATCATAGGTAGGATCGGAATTACAGGGCAATTACGATACCTGAATGGGAGCGACTTCAATTTCCATCCCTCATAGGTAGGATCGGAATAAAAATAAAAAT
>JALSOD010000215.1 GCA_026986655.1 Caldifarciminota bacterium
GGATAAATTTGCCCTCTGGTCACATCAAAAGGCACTCAAGGCACAGGCCGAGGGAAGGTTCAAAGATCAAATAGTTCCCGTTGAGGTTGATGGAAGGGTAATTGACAGGGATGAAGGACCTAACCCTAATCTAACCCTCCAGATTCTTTCCCTATATCCAACAATCTTCAAAGAGAATGGAACTGTTACTCCTGGAAACGCTTGTCCTCTCAACGATGGGGCAGCATCTATGCTTGTAATGACAAAGGAGAAGGCAGACGAACTCGGTCTCGAGCCTGAAGCCTACATTGTTGGATATGCCTATGCAGCCACTGACCCGGCATATATGGGTGAAGGTCCGATCTATGCCGTTCCAAAGGCCTTTGAGAAAACCGGTCTCACCATGGAAGATATTGACTTTGTGGAGTTAAACGAAGCATTTGCTGCACAGTCTATTCCGTGTATGCGCGCATTAAACATTCCAGAGGAAAAATTGAACGTCTGGGGTGGTGCTATTGCTCTCGGTCATCCTGTTGGTGCTACTGGCGCAATTCTCACGGTGAAAATCATTCACATTTTGAAACAGCTCAACGGTAGGTATGGCCTTGTAACCATGTGTGTTGGTGGTGGTCAGGGCGGTGCCCTCATAATCGAGAGGAGGAGCTAATCATGAAATTCGCTATTCTGGGAACAGCAAGAACACCAATTGGGAATTTTGGGGGCGCTTTTAGAGATGTAAGAGCCCAATTTCTGTTTAGAGATGCGATAAAAGCATCCTTTGAAAGGTCTGGACTTAAAGATTACAACCATATATATGATTGTGTCGGTGGTAATGCTGTCCAGCCATCCGATTGTGCAAATATCACAAGAGTTTCGATCCTGCTTGCGGGCTTCCCTATGGAAATTCCGGCATACACGGTCATGGCCAACGACATCTCTTCACTTGTGGCAATTACAAATGCCATTCAGGCTATGATTACAGGTGAAGGTGAGCTCTATCTCGTGGGAGGAACCGAGAGTGCTTCCACTGCCCCCTATATCGTCCGTGGCGCAAGATGGGGATTCAGATTTAACCATGGAACAGTGAATGACATGCTTGCAGAGCTTAGAGTGGATGCCAACAGACATAAATGGTACTGTGAACTTGTTGGAAAGGTTTTGAAAGAGAAGTACGGGATACCGAGAGAGGAAATGGACCGCTTCGCCGCCATGAGCCACAAAAAGGCGTTCAGGGCGCTGAGGGAACAAAAATTTAAGGATCAGATAACACCGGTTACTGTGAAAAAGAAGGCTGCCGGGAAAGAAGTGATGCCAGAAATCGTCTCAGAAGACGAGGGAATAAACCCTGTTATGTCACCAAAGAAAGCTGCCAAAGCGACACCATTTTTTGAAGGACTCGACCTGACCGATGTGAACACATACAGAAACGCTGATGGCGCTGCAAGTTTCTTCATCGCCACAGAGAAAAAAGTAAAAGACCTCCAGCTCACCCCAGAGGCTTACATCGTTGGCTATGGGTTTTCAGGAACCCATCCAGATGACCCGGTGGCAGCACTGTTTGAATCTATGAAAAATGCCGCTGAGAGGGCCGGAGTCAAGATGGACGAAATTGAAGTTTTTGAACTGGACGAAACCTTTGCCGGTACAACACTCGCAGCAATGAAGGAGTTTGCAATACCAGAGGAAAAGGTTAATGTCTGGGGTGGTGCCCTCGCTCTTGGTCATCCAATAGGTGCCCAGGGAGCAATTATGACGGTAAAGCTTGTCCACGTTGTGAGAACGCTCGATAAGAAATTGGGAATGGTTTCTCTAACATCGATGGGTGGACAGGCTATAAGCCTTGTTATTTCAAAGGAATGAATCGCTGTTGGGAACTTAAAGTTCCATGTGGGGCGGGGGCCAGAGGCCCCCGCCCCACATGGAACACAAACTCGAAAGATAAAAGGAGGTTCAAACAATGTACATTTATAAAGCAGCTGTTATCGGCGGAGGAGCCATGGGCTCCGGAATCGCCCAGGTTATCTCTTATTCAGGTGTTCCTGTTGTTATAAAAGAAGTAAATGACGAACTTGCCCAGAAGGCGTATGAGAGAGTAAAGAAAATCTACCAGAGACGTGTAGATAAAGGTAAAATGACACCTGAAGAGATGGAGCAGAAGATGGAACTTGTGGAGGTTACATCCAGCTACGAAGATTTAGAAGATGCGGACATCGTGATTGAGGCAGTTTACGAGAATCTGGAACTCAAGAAGAAGATATTTGCAGAATTGGATGAACATGTGCAACCCAGTGCCATTCTTGCATCCAACACATCTGCTCTCTCGATTACAGCCATAGCCAGTGCCACAAAGAGACCGGAAAAGGTCATTGGAATGCACTTCTTCAATCCGGCTCACGTGATGAAACTGGTAGAGGTGATTCCGGGACTTGCCACATCAGATGAAGTCACAGATGACGTCGTGACTTTCTCAGAGACCCTGAGAAAAATTCCCATTATTGTCCGCGAATGCCCTGGATTCCTTGTAAATAGAGTTTTGATGGCTTACATGAACGAGGCTGCCTTTGCCTTGCAGGAAGGTGCGGCTACCATGGAAGAGATTGATAAAGCAGCAGTTGAATTTGGTTGGCCAATGGGGCCATTCACACTCATCGATATGCTCGGAATCGATGTTGCCTATGAGGTTGCCGAAATTCTCTATGACGGATATGGCGAAAGAATGAAGCCGGCTCTGATTCTCCAGAAAATGGTCGAGAGGAAAAGATTTGGCCAGAAATCAGGAGCTGGATTTTACGTGTATGACCAGAGCAGAGAGTATGAGCCCATTGAGAAGATAATCGAAGAGGTTCAGAAGGAAACAGGTGTCAAGGGAACAGAGTTCTCAATGGATCGTCTTATGCTCGCCATGATCAACGAGGCTGCACTTGCATTCCAGGAGAATGTTGCCACTGCCGCAGATATTGATATGGGTACGCTGGCTGGACTTGGTTTTCCACAGGACAAAGGTGGTGGACCGCTTCACTATGCAGATAAGATCGGGATTGATAAGGTTCTTGAAGGTCTTGAAAAATTGACCAGGGAACTTGGTCCGAGATTCTGGCCATCATACCATTTAAAGAAAATGGTTGCAGCCGGTTGGCTTGGAGAGAAGACAAAGAAAGGGTTCTTTGATTACGCATAAAAGTGAATTGGGCGGCGCCTTCGGCGCCGCCCAATCAAAAAATTAAAAGGAGGTTTAAAAAATGGCAGAAAAACAATACATAAAACTCAATGTGGATGACGATGGTGTTGCAGTTTTAACCATTGATCATCCACCCGTTAATGCACTCTCGACCAAGGTGCTCGCTGAACTTTCCGATACCCTGGACGAGATCAAAGATGACCCAAAGGTCAAGGTTGTGGTAATTGCAGGTGCAGGTTCATTTGCGTTTATCGCAGGTGCTGATATTAACGAAATCATGCAGATTTCAGATAAGGAAACAGGCTACAAGCTTGCCAGGGAGGGTCAGAAGATTATTACAAAACTCGAAAAGTTAGGGAAGCCAACCATTGCAGCCATCCACTCTCACTGTCTCGGTGGTGGTTTGGAACTCGCAATGGCATGTCACATGAGAATTGCTGGAGATAGGGCAAAATTGGGACAGCCAGAGATAAATCTTGGAATTATGCCAGGTTTTGGCGGTTCACAGAGACTTCCAAGAATTGTTGGAAAGGCCAAGGCAATTGAAATGATCCTCACAGGTGACAATATTTCAGCCCAGGAAGCCTACAGGATTGGACTTGTGAATAAAGTTGTTCCCCAGAGTGACGTCCTGAAGGTTGCGAAGGACCTTGCGAGAAGAATTGCAAGAAAAGGTCAGATTGCGGTGAGACACTCACTCAAAGCCATACTTGAGGGATATGAAATGCCCCTTGACGAGGCTCTTGACTTTGAGGCCAAACTCTTTGGTGAGCTCTGTGAAACAGAGGACATGAAAGAGGGACTGAGGGCGTTTAAAGAGAAGAGACAGCCTCAGTTCAAAGATAGATAAGGAGGAGAGATCATGGATTTTACTTTCCCTGAGGAACTTAATCTTCTGCGTGATATGGTGCGTGATTTTGCGAGAAATGAGATTGCACCACGTGTAGAAGAGATGGAAGAAAAAGAGGAAATACCCAGAGATCTGATTGACCAGATGGCCGAGCTCGGATTCTTCGGGATAATGTTTCCTGAGGAATATGGTGGTACTGGCATGGGGAAGCTCGGTTACTGTATTATGCAGGAAGAAATCTCTCGTGTTCATGCTTCGACATCTGTGCTGATTGGTGCAAGTGAGGGTCTCGCCGGCGGTGCTCTGATGCTCGATGGAACTGAAGAGCAGAAGAAAAAATACCTGACCGGGATCGCCGAGGGTAAACTCATCGGCGCGTATGGTCTGACCGAGCCAAATGCGGGTTCTGATGCAGGCTCAATCCAGACTACCGCTGTGAAGGACGGCAACGAATGGGTTATCAACGGGAGAAAGATTTTCATTACGAACGGTGGAATTGCGGATATTGTCATTGTTTATGCTGTCACTGATAAGAGTCTTGGCCCGAAGGGTGGTATAACAGCCTTCATCGTTGAGACAGATTGGAACGGTTTCAGTGTAGGAAAAGTTGAGAACAAAATGGGAATCCGTGCAACCAACACTGCTGAGTTGATTTTCGAAGACCTGAGAGTCCCGAATGAGAACGTGCTGGGTCAGGTTGGAATTGGATTTAAGAACGCTTTGACGACACTGGACTATGGAAGGTTGACACTTGCATGCGGGTGTCTCGGAGCGGCAAAAGAGGCTGTTGACATAGCTTTGAAGTATGCTCAGGAGAGGCAGCAGTTTGGCCAGCCTATCGCAAAGTTCCAGACGATTCAGAACTATCTGGCCGAGATGGCCATTGATACGTTTGCCATTGAATCTATGACTTACAGGGTTGCGTGGATGGCTGATCAGAACATGGATATCATCCGTGAAGCATCCATTGTGAAGAATTTCGCCTCAGAGGTTTCTGATAGAGTGATTGACAAGGCTCTTCAGATTCATGGTGGGTATGGATACATCAAGGATTTCCCGATCGAGAGGATGTACAGGGATTCGAGGATCAACAGGATTTTCGAGGGAACGAACGAGATACAGAAGTATATAATTTACAAGACGCTCGAGAGGAAAGGTCGGTTTTAATTCCTCCGGACAAACCTCCACAATTTTTAGGGGGGAGGGGGCGGCCCGAAGGGCCGACCCCTCCCCCCTAAAATTACCCATTAATTAGAGAGAATCTTTACACCTCAAAATCCCCCCTGGTGAAAGGGGATTCCTATTTCCAAAGTCCCCCTTGGAGAAGGGGGAGACAGGCTGACATTACCCACAAATTTAATTTTTACGCGATATATCATTTGAATACATAAGAACTTAGGCCGTAAAAGTTCTCATTGAGAACATATAATATTTATGCATTCTACCTTACAAAAAGAGAGTGTTTGTCACTGATGAATACAAAAAGATTAAGTTTTTATTTGAATACATATTCTCTCTGTGTTTATAGAATTACAATTTATTCAAAAACATGGGTAATGTTAGGGGAGACAGGGGGATTGAAATTTAAGCGGTAAGCATCCCCCCTTTAATTCCCCCTTCTTGCAAAGGGGGATTGCGGGCTGTGCGGTGGGCATCTCCCTTTGTGTTCCCTTTCTAAAGAAATGGGAATTTGCACTCCACAAGAAATTCCCCTGGTGAATGGGTTTTTATCTTCTCAGCCTTAAAGTGAAGAATAAGCCCGGGATAAAGAACACTATGTTGGGAATCCACGCGGCAATAAGAGGATCTACTTTTCCAAGTTGTCCCATAATCTTTGCCGTCTGGAGAATTCCCCAGTAGATGAAAGATAGGAGAACAGAGAGACCAAAGCCAAGCGCTCTCCCGCGTCCCCTCATTGATGCGGCAAGTGGCAATGAGAAAAAGAGTATTACAAAGTTTGCAAAGGGGAACGCAAATCTAACGTGAATCTCGGCCAGAACTTTCATATAGTTCAAACCGGCAGATTTTAAAGCCTTTAACTGCTTCATCAAATCAAATACACTCATTTCGTCGAGTTCATACTGTTCTTTCAATAAATTAAATGGGGACTCCGATAGTTCAGGAAACTCTTTCTTGTTGTAGAATTTAACCTCTACCTCGTCTCCCTTGAAATTCCTCACACTCACCTGATCAAGGATCCAGTGCCCGTTTTTGAAGAACCCGGTCTTGGCATCAATCCTTTTTATAACCTCCCCATTTCGGATTTTCATGATAACGATCCCTATGGCTCTATTGTCCCTTGAATTTATGTATTTAAAAAAATAGAGGTAGTCAGAGCGTCCGAAGAAGCTCAAATTTCTTGCGAAAATTCTTCTGAATGGGGAGCTTCTCTTTTCTATTTCAACGGTTTTTACATAGCGGAATTTTCTATTTGCTACAGGTGTGAGAAACTCTCCAACGCCGAAGGCTATAAAAGAGTTAATGATGCCAGCGATGGATAGTATTGCGATTAACCTATAGAGGTTTATCCCGGACGCCTTGATAGCAAGGATTTCAAGCCGCCTTGCCATTTCCCCGATGGAGAAGAATCCAGCAAGAAGGTGTGCCATAGGAAAGAGTAGTATTATTAGACCAGGTATTTGGAAATAGTAATAACGAACGATTGAAATTATCCCGGGCTTTTTGTCCACAAATTTATCGATGGTTTCAAAGAAATTAACGATGATAAAAAGTGCTATGACGGCGACAAGCATTAGAATAAGCCATTTATAGAATTCTCTTAAGATGTATCTGTCTAATTTTTTTAGCATTTTAGACTGTTTGAAGTTTCTTCAGATCCTCTTCCTTCCCAAGAACTACAACCGTGTCCCCCTCTTCGAATTTTGCGTGTGGATCCGGATTAAATATCATCTGGCCGTTTGATCTTTTAATTGCGATAACGATTACTCCAAATTTGTTTCGGAGATCAAGTTCGGCAAGTGTTTTGTGGAGCAGGGGAGAGGATCCATCAATTTTAACCTCCTCAAGACTCAGGGCAATGTGTTCCCTGTGAGTTACAAGTTCTAAAAATTCCACTACTGTTGGTTTCAGGGCCGAATTCAGGATTCTACTTCCTGCGATTTTGTATGGGGAAATTACATGATCAACGCCTACTTTTTTCATCTTGATCTCCGCTCTTTCGTCAACAGCTCTTGTTATGAATTTAACATCTGGATTCAATCCCTTTGTAGTAATGGCCACGTAAAGATTGTCGGCATCTGTTGGAAGAAGAGAAATCACGGCCTTTGCTCTTTCCACGCCCGCGGTTTTCAGTACGCTTTCCTCCGTTGCATCGCCAATGATGTAAAAGTAGTTTTTCTCTTCAAACTCACTTTTCAACTCGTTGTTGGAGTCGATGACTACGAAAGGAACCTTTTCTCGCTTTAAACCCTCCACAACATTTTGTCCAATCCTCCCATATCCACAAACTATGTAATGATTCCTCAATTTTTCCATTTTCTTCTCTCTCCGTGATCTTGAAAATACACCTGTTATTTCTCCTTCTATAAAGAATTGTCCAAACATGGTGAAAACGTAAAAAACTGTCCCCAATGTAACAATAATTAGTACGCTTGTAAAAATTTTTCCCGGATTCGATAAGGGGTGTATCTCCCCAAATCCCACAGTAGAGATGGTAATGATTGTCATAAAAAACGCATCAAGGATGTTCCAGTGCTCAATTAAGATGTATCCAAGGGTGCCAAGAACAATCCAGAGGAGCAGCAGGAAAATGCCTTTTAAACCGTTTCTCTTGAGCTGTTCCATCTTGTCCGTATACTGCATGCTTTTATTATAATGCGGGTAGGTTGTTTACTACTCCATAAAATTTTATTATTTAATCACTATGGAAGAAAAAGAAGAGAAGAAAGTTATAAAACCTGATGAGTTGAAAGACAGTTTGATTTCAGGTGCGGCTAACGTTATAAAAAATCGTGATAAGCTCAACAAAATCAACGTATTCCCTGTTCCCGATGGTGATACGGGATCCAATCTTGCCCAAACGTTTAAGAGTATCATTCAAACGTTGAAGCATCGGGATTTTGACAGTGCTCATGCACTTTTGAGTGAAGTATCAAGAAATATGCTTAAAAATGCAAGAGGCAACTCCGGAGTTATTTTCTCACAGTTTTTTTACAGTTTCAGTAAATCTTTGAAGGGAAAGAAAAACATTTCAATCAGAGATTTTGCAAAAAGTATGAGACAATCTATCAGGAGAACATATGAAGCCCTTGAAAAGCCTATGGAGGGGACTGTTCTAACGGTGATCCGTGAGGTTTCAGAAGAGGGGGAAAAAATTGCCGAGAAAGTAACGGATTTCAAAGAGTTTTTAGACCATTTGCAAGAAACAGCAAAAAGGTCACTTGAGAAGACAAAGGAGACACTCCCGCAGCTCAAGAAAGCAAAGGTAGTTGACGCTGGAGGGCTTGGCTTCCTCTATTTCTTGCAAGGATTATCAATGTATTTTCACGATAAAAGGGCAACCATCGATTTTACGCCTGAGGAGCTTGAGTTAACCCAACCAAAGCAGGATTATGAATTTGAATCAAATTATAGATTTTGCACCGAGGCGCTTCTTGAAGGTGACGATTTGAATTCAAAAGTGATAAAATCGACTCTAAAAAATTACGGTGATTCAATAATAGTAGTGGGAGACGAAAATCTTCTCCACATCCATATTCATACAGATGAGCCTGAAAAAGTTTACGAGGTGCTATCGAATTACGGAACAATAAAGATGAAAAAGGTGGATGACATGCAGGCTCAGGTAAAAGAAGAAGACAAAGAACCTTACGCAATTCTTGTGGATTCAGGGATGGATTTGACCCCTGATTATTACCAGAAATATGGATTCAAAGTAATTCCTTTCCAGGTTTTTGTAGGAGACAAGTCTTTTAAGGAAGGGGTTGATATTACAAGGGAAGAGGTGATGAAGATTCTTACCTCAAAGAGGTGGAAGGAGTTAAAAACCTCTCAGCCTGCATTTTCAGACTATATTGAAGCATACCGGGAGCTTACAAAGAAGGCGAGATATGTTTACGCCATTCATCTATCTTCGAATTTCAGCGGAACCTATTCTACGTCAGTAACTGCGGCCCAGAGAATTTCGGATGACAGGATAGTGGTTTTTGATACAAAGCTTTTTAGTATTGCAGCTGGACTCCTTGCCCTGAGAATTAAAGAGATGATTGATAGGGGATTCCCACCAGATACGATCCGGGAGGAGGCAGAAAAAATCAGGAAAAAATCCTTTGCAGTAATTACACTTGAGACCATGAGAAATCTTGTTCATGGTGGTAGAGCTGGTAGGTTGAAGGGGAAATTTGTTGACCTTTTACAACTAAAATTAATT
>JALSOD010000216.1 GCA_026986655.1 Caldifarciminota bacterium
CCCAATGATAAATGAAACAACAGGGGAGAAAATTGACCGCTCGGCAAATCTCGTTCTGGATTTTGTTTATGAAGATTTACTTGTTCCTGTAAATCCCACGAAAATAGTTGCAGTTGGACTGAATTACCGCTCACATGTAGGTGAAATACGCGCAATGGACGAGGAGCCTGAGGAGCCCAAGCTATTTATTAAACCTTCAACAGCTGTTATAGGCCCGGACGAAGAGATTGTTGTGCCTACAGATATAGGTCGTGTTGATTATGAGGCAGAGCTCGCAGTTGTCATAAAAGAAAGGGCCCACAATGTATCGATTGAGGAAGCAGAGAAATACATTCTTGGTTATACATGTCTTAACGATGTAACAGCTCGTGAACTACAGAAAAAGGATGGCCAGTGGACACGGGCAAAGGGATTTGATACGTTTGCACCTGTAGGTCCGTGGATCGTGCCGGCAGAGTATCTTGATCCCTCCAGTATCCATCTTGAGACAAGAATCAACGGGGTTGTGAAGCAATCGGGGAATACCGGGGATATGATTTTCCCCATTCCATTCCTTGTGTCCTTTATTTCTCGAATAATGACGTTGAATCCGGGAGACATCATTTCTACAGGCACACCTCGGGGGGTTGGACCGATTAAACCAGGGGATGTAGTGGAAATTGAAATTGAGGGAATAGGTGTGTTAAGGAACCCTGTTGTCGAGGGTCCAAAGTTCTACCAGGATTAGAAATGTTACCGATAAAAGATGAAAATCCATCCTTCAGACGACCATGGGTTAACTACACAATTATTGCAATAAACATCCTCATTTTCTTCCATGAATTATCCCTTGGAAGAGCAGTTAATCGTTTCATTTTTTCTTATGGGGTTATACCCGTTGAAATTATCCACGGTCAGAGGCTGTATACGATTTTTACGTCCATGTTTTTACACGGCGGCTGGATGCACATATTCGGAAACATGCTGTATCTATGGATTTTCGGTGATAATGTTGAAGACTCTATAGGTCACTTTAGATACCTTGTTTTCTATCTTCTTTCGGGAGTTTTTGCAGCGCTCGCACAGGTCTTCATAAATCCCCTATCTCGTATTCCGCTCATTGGTGCATCCGGTGCCATTTCGGGCGTTTTAGGAGCGTATTTTGTATTGTATCCTCGTGCTCGTGTTTTAACCCTAATTCCTGACCCTTTCACATTTGGTATATTCTGGAGATTTATAAAGTTGCCAGCTTATATACTCCTTGGCTTCTGGTTCATTATCCAATTTTTGTACGGACTAATGAGTCTACCATACTCTGGACGTACGGGCGGAGTTGCCTTTTTTGCTCATATTGGAGGTTTCGTTTTCGGTTTAATTGCTATAAAATTTTTCAAACCGAGGAAGTTTTACCATTACTGGTATTGGAACAGATTCTAATTTTAGGAGGAATTTAAATGAAGTTGCTTGAATATAGCTCAAAAGAGGTATTGAAAAGATACGGTTTACCTATACAGCCTGGTGAGGTTGCCAAAACTGTCGAAGAGGTCGAGAAAATTCTCGACAACCTGAAATTTCCAGTAGTTATCAAGGCACAGGTTCCAGTAGGTGGTAGAGGTAAGGCCGGTGGTGTCAAGCTTGCACATGACAAAGCAGAAGCTCTCGAGAAAGCGAAGGCCATCCTCGGTATGCAGATTAAAGGGATCACCGTAAAAAAAGTGCTTGTGACAGAGGCGGTTGATATCGACAAAGAAATTTACGCCGGTGTGGTCGTTGATAGGAGAACCAAGAGACCTGTTGTTATGGTTTCCAGTGAGGGCGGCGTGGACATCGAAGAGGTGGCCAGGACAAAACCGGAGGCCATACACAAGTACGCCGTGGACCCAATCCTTGGATTCCCTGCATACAAGGCCCGTGAGCTTGCCTTTAAAGTGGTTGATGATCCTAAATTGGCTATTAAATTCTCTTCTAATCTCGTGAAGCTGTACAACGCTTTCTTAGGCCTTGATGCCCAGCTTGCAGAAATTAATCCATTTGTGATCGATAAATCTGGTGATCTCTGGGCAGTTGATGCAAAGGTAATAGTGGACGATAATGCCCTCTTCAGACATCCTGACATCGAAAAGATGAGAGATATGGACTACGAGAACCTGGAGGAGCTTGAGGCGAAGAAGTACGGTCTTTCATTTGTGGCACTCGACGGTTATGTCGGTTGCATGGTCAACGGCGCAGGACTTGCTATGGCCACTATGGACATCATCAAAAAGTATGGTGGAGACCCGGCCAACTTCCTCGATGTTGGCGGAAGTTCCAACCCTGAAAAGGTTACAAAGGCGATGGAAATCATACTGAAGGACGAGAATGTAAAGTCCATATATGTAAATATCTTCGGTGGAATCACAAGATGTGATGACATTGCGAAGGGATTAATAGAGGCATTTTCCAACATGGAAGTGAAAGTTCCTGTAGTCATCAGGTTAACCGGTACCAATGAGGAACTTGGTAAGAAGATGCTTGAGGAATCGGGTCTGCCACTTGTAACGGCTTCCACCATGGCAGAGGGAGCCAGGAAAGCAATTGAATTAGCAAAAGGATAAAAATTGAATAAGGGGGGCGGGCGCCTTCGGCGCCCGCCCCCCTTCCTTTTTCACATTACAATAGGGGGGCTCTCAAATTCACTTACAGGAGGTTAGTAATGGATCAACTAATTGAAAAAATAAAGAATCGGGAGGCAAGGGTTGGTATCGTAGGCCTTGGGTACGTGGGACTCCCACTTGCAAGAGAGTTTCTTAATGAAGGATTCTCTGTAGTTGGCTTTGATATTGATAAAACAAAAGTTGACAAAATCAACAGTGGGAAAAGTTACATTAAACACATCCCTTCTGACTTTATTGAAAAGTACGTCTCACAGAATAAGCTTGAAGCTACAACGGACTTTTCAAGATTAAAAGAAGTAGATGCCATTCTTATATGTGTACCAACCCCACTGGGTGAACACCTTGAGCCTGACTTGAGTTATGTATTAAAAACAACAGAAACCATCTCAGAACACCTGAGAAAAGGGCACATTGTGGTCCTTGAAAGTACAACCTATCCAGGGACTACTGAAGAGGAAATGTTGCCAATCCTTGAGAAGTCGGGACTTAAAGCGGGTGAGGACTTCTGTCTTGGATATTCTCCGGAAAGAGAAGATCCCGGGAACAAAGAGTACACGACAAGAACTATCCCAAAGGTCGTGAGTGGAATCAACGAAAAATGCCTTGAAATTATAAAAACACTTTACGACCAGATAGTTGTTAAAACCGTTCCCGTTTCTTCTCCCCGTGTTGCAGAATCAACAAAACTGCTTGAGAACATTTACCGGGCTATAAATATTGCTCTTGTCAATGAATTAAAGATGATTTTTGATAGAATGGGCATCGATGTATGGGAGGTAATTGAGGCTGCCAAAACCAAGCCTTTTGGTTTTCACGCCTTTTATCCGGGGCCGGGTCTTGGCGGACATTGCATCCCCATTGATCCCTTCTATCTCACATGGAAATCCAAAGAGTATGATTCACCAACAAGATTCATTGAGCTTGCTGGAGAGATTAACACCTTTATGCCCTACTTTGTAATTGAAAAGACGATCCGCGCTCTCAACAACAATGGGAAGAGCATAAAAGGGGCAAAGATACTTGTTCTCGGTGTTGCTTATAAGCCAGACGTTGATGATATGAGGGAAAGTCCTTCCTTGAAGGTGATTGATCTATTGCAGAAAGAAGGAGCAATTGTGGATTACAACGATCCTTACATTCCAAAGATACCTGAAACGAGAAAGTACAAGTTCGATATGGAATCCGTTCCTTTAACACCTGAAAATATTGCCTCATACGACGCTATCCTGATCACAACAGATCACAGTATTTACGATTACGAGATGATTGAAAAGCATGCGAAATTGATTATCGATACGAGAAACGCGTTGAGGAAAAAGGGGATAAATAACGGAAAAATTGTGAAAGCGTAAAGCAATTTATCAAAGGTTTGGGGGCGGGGCGCTTCGCGCCCCGCCCCCTTCTTTCAAAATGAAACTTTTAATTTCAGATAAGTTTCATCAACTTCTCTTAACCTCGCAAAGGAATTTGTCCCCTTTCCATCAATTAAAATCCCCCAAATCTTAAATTCAACGTTGTCAAAAGGTAAATATGTGACTTCAGGATTCAGGATATAGCCGTAGCTCGATTTTACATCTGACCAGTCTGGAATCTCTGCAGCAATCCCCATTGGAGCAATTTTGAGCCTGTCGTTTAAGAACTTCTTCTCCACCCTGAACGTGATATAATCGTTTAAACTGTCTCCATTTTCGTTGATAAACCCGTGGATGAACTGAAAGTTCACATAAACGCCATTACTGAATGTATAATCTGACCCGAGGACATATTTCAGGTATGGTTTATCCAAGACGGTGTCTTCGGAAACTGTCACTGAGTTCAATTTTGTTTCCAAGATAGTTTTTTCAGGGATGAAGTATGCAAATTCTCCCCACAACCCGATTCCAGCAAGTGATCCGGAGAAATCGGCTCCTATAACATCAATCTTCGGAAATCCGAGGAATGTATTAACGTCATATCCTGACGTGTCAGGAATCATTATCAAACTATCCGGCACAGGGAAGGTGAGTCTCCCATGATAATATGAGCAGGAGACATCCCAGTCAAAAACAGTTCCAGAGGCCTTGAATGAGAAAGAGGAGGATTCCGAAACCTTCGGGGCCGGTTTCACAAGGTTATAACTAACATTTTTTATGGGGATATTTTGAGGAAGCGGCATTTGATTGAAGAATGCTGATGTGAATTCATTTGAAGGTATGTATGAGGGGGTGAAAAGTGGAACAAATGCAAATTCAAAATTAACGCTCGATGTAGAGTAGAAGGCACGTAACGCATTAACGGGTAATTTATCACCGAAACTTAGAAAGTCATCCATATCATAGGGATTCAGATTGCTCGTTGGATTTATTTTGTCCGCTGTTCCCCAGTTAATCTCCTGTTTTCCTATCCTCAAGTCGAGATCCGAGAGAAGAAATCCATAAATATCTGCGTACGCCTCTCCGAGTCTGTAAGACACTGGACTCACATCGGTTCTGGTGGTCAGATTTCCCAATTCGTTGACTTGAGGGAATCCGTTTGAAGTCAGATAACTTTCAACTTTGAGATGAAGATGCTCGTTGAGATCACCCTCCATGTTCAGCTTAAATGTGAGGCGGTTGAGAGTCCATCTTGCGGAGTCTTTGTTCACCCAGTATCGACCATAATACTCCACATATCCTCCCGGTTTTACACCGGCGAAAAGTGGGAGTCCAACAAGTAAAATTAGTAATCTCCTCATTTTTTAACCTCCTTTTAGTGCATTCTTCTTAGTGTCCGCTTCGAGAAGAAACTCTCCGGAATACCCGTATCCAGCTTTATGTCTTTTAATTTCATTATCGTAGTGTGCTGTTTCTTCACATCTTTCATATCCATTTCGCCAGAAATCCAGTAATTTTTTATCTTTCGTATGTTCTTAAAGGTTAGAACCTTCCACAGGTTCCCATTTTTATCATAAAACTCGATCTTCAGAATATGATATGTCTTTTTATCTACCCACATCTTCAGGTAGCCGTAATCCTTTTTAACACCTGGCCTGGGAGTCAGTTTTAACACGTAGGTGGAATCGGTTGCTCTCAGTAGAGTGGGGTTGTAATCCTTTGAATATTTGAAAGTAGAGAGGTCGTCATATGTGAAATCGGTTCCTGCAAATGTGGAATTTTTAACGTGGGAGGCGATTCTTCTGATTTTTTTTTAAATGCGGGAAAATAAACATACATCACGTCATGTGGCAGCGATAGAAAAGCAATCCCACGTTGATCCGCGGGCTTTGTGAATCGTATTAGCCTGTATGAATCTCCTTTCTGGTACGATTCTCCCTCTCTTATGCTTTTCTCACCGTGCTTGTCGATCAGAATCATTATCATCTTCATCTCTCTATCTTTGGGGGCGTTCATAACTGAGTCCACACGGCTAAGTATTACCTTTGCGTTCTGATTCGCCAATAGTGGCAATGCAATAAGTAGGGCTATCGTCCATTTCCTCATCTTATCTACCTCCTTTTTTCAATTTTCTTTCAGTTAAAATCAAGGCGGGTAAAATTGTGGTTGCAAAAATAGCACTCAAGAACATGGTCAAGGCAACCATCCATCCAAAAGTTCTTAACGGTATTAGTTCAGCGAAGATTAGAACGAGGAAACCAAGCCCAACGGTAAGGGCATTTAGGTAAATTGCCTTGCCAGTCGTAAGTAGAGTTTTCTCAAGAGCCTCCTCACTCCTCAAGCCACTGGCAATCTCCTTCCTGAATCTTGAAGTAAAATGGATCACGTAGTCTATACCAATTCCGATAACAATTGCAGCTATCATCATGGTGGCATTGTCAAGCGGAATTCCGGCAAATCCCATAATGAAGAATACAAAAGCGACAACAAGAAGTATCGGAATAATGCCAATTATTCCACCAAATATAGAGGATAGCTGGAGTGAAACGAGAACTGTCACAAGGATAAAGGCCAAAATAAAACTCTGCTTCTGGGATTTCAGTAGACTCAGGTGAAACTGATCGTAAATTTTTAAGAAACCATTGTTTATAGCCTCAAATTTGAAGGGTTTACCTTTTACTATTCCAGCAGGAACATAAATCTGGTCCTCAAATAGCTGATAGATATCACCCTCTATATCTTCGACAAGACGTTTATCCGGTTTAAGGCCGGTCTCTTCAAAGATCTGGTAAGTCAATTCTCGCGTTGAGACCATTTTCCTGGTAGTTCTGATCAATGAAGATACGTAGGAATAAGCATCATTGATGGTCTCATTGTCCAGTTTTTGGATATGTTTTTCGAGGATACTCCTGAATCTTTTAGCACTGAAGGTGTTATTTTTTGCCGTGTTAGTTATTTCATCTGAAATTGCCCTGGCAACATCTTTCTTCAGTTCAATGTCAAACTCATTGTAAAAATACTCAAAGAGGTTTCTCCTGAGTTTTTTCAGATCACTCTGTGTCAACTGTTGATTTGGAGGAGTACGGAGTATTTTTACAATTGTCTCGATCGAAACGTTTTTCCCGGTTCTGAAGTGAATATCCCATTTTATCTCCTGGGTAACTCTCGATATCAGGATGGAATCTATGATTGATTTTAATGAATCCGGTATGTCTTCCCTCTTGCATATAGTCCCGTCCCTTACCATATACCTCTGGATGAAATGCTCTATCGAATCTACCGTGGAAACTATGTAATGTGTCTCTGGTCTTGAGAACCGAGCCTGAACTATCCCCTCGGTGTATTTGGGATCAACCATCTGGTCAAGTACGTCCTGTCCTTCTAACATGAAAAGTAGGTTTGCTACGCTTTCTCTATCCAACGGAATTTCCCTTACGTTGTTCATGACAAAATTTTCTTCGGTAATAAGTGAGGCAAGCGATTGTGGGTTATTCACTCCGTCAAGGTGTCTTAAATATTTTTCCAGTCGGTACATCTCACTCAGAACCGCAGGATTTTTAAGATTCCCCTTGAAGTAAATCTGAATGGGGATCGAACCACCAAAATACTCCTGGAAAATCCTTTCCGACCTCCGAAGATCACTATTCTTGGGGAAGTAATCCAGGAGGTTAACACTGGTCTTTATTTTCGTTGTGCCGATCACTCCCAGGATGAAGACAATAAAACCAAGGGAGAGTATGAGTTTTTCATTTCTGACTACAAATTTTGCTGCCGGTTCGATGATTTTTTCTAAAAATTTTGACCCACTCTCAAGATATCTGAACCTCGATGATGGAGGTGGGAAAAGGGAGATTATCGCAGGTAAAAGTGTCAGAGATAAAAGAAGAGCCGTAAATACACCGAAGGCAGAAAAAATACCAAAATCCGTCACTGATACAAGATACGCCCCTGCAAATGAAATAAAGCCAGCAATTGTAGTTAAACCCGATAAAATAATGGGTATCCCAACTCCTCTAAAAGTATCAAGCAGAGTTTTCCGGGTATCTCCGTTTCTGGTTTCTTCTCTATATCGCGAAATAAAGTGAATACTGTAAGCAGTCCCAATTGCAATGAGGAGCACAGGAAGAATGTTTGAAATAACTGACAGGGGCCTATGTAGAGCTGCCATCAATCCGATGGTCCAAACTACAGAAACGGCCACAATCAGAAGCGGCAATAAAACTCCTCTCAGGTTATGGAGTCCCAGGAAAAGCACGATCATCACCACAATCGAAACAATCGGAATTAGCCTTTTAAGGTCTTTTATAATGTAGTCATTCACCTCGATCATCTGCATGGGAAGGCCGCTGAAGTACACCTCGGGCTCCAGGCCCGACTTTGAAATTTCATCAAAAGTGATCCTCTTAATTTTTTTCGCAACCTTAATCCTGTCCTTTGCCTCACCAAGTCTGACTATTATCAAAGCGATTTTTCCATCCGGCGAGATAATTTTGCCCCTGTACATGTCTTTTCCAAGAACATATTCCTTGAGATGCTTAAGATATGCTCGATCCCGGGGGATATTCCCCTCTCCAAGAAGATTTGTCACTTCCAGTCCCTCATCAGACTTTCTGATGTCAATTATGTTGGTCAAACTCGTTACCGATGCGACTCCCTTTATGTTTGAAAAGCTATTTGTAAGCTTCTCTAATAGTGTCAGATTTTTATAGGTAAAAATGTTGTCAGTCTTAAGGGCTACGAGAATGATTTCATTTCCACCAAACTTTTTACCAATGTAGTTGAACAGCTTTACCTCCGGGGCGCTCTGTTTCAGATATTTTGCCAGATCACTTTCAATCCTGATTTTTCTTAATTGAAACGAGAAGAATACCGTGAGAAGCCCTGTGAGCACGATTATCGGAATTCTTATCTTCAGAACGAATTTCCCGAACTTTTCCATCGCTTCATCCTCCTCTCTAATATTCGACCAAATTGTTTATTTAGTCTAATCATGGTCAAAAAATTTTGTACTACTTCTGTTCTGTGCATTTTTTTGATATACCCTTTATGAAAATATCGAGGAAAATATCGAGTGCCTCATCAAGATCAAGATTTCGATCTTCGAATTTCAATGCCTCACCGGTGGCAAGTGGGTATTCGAGTCCCTGCATGGCCTGAAGAATTAAAAATGCATAAAGTCTCGTATCCGGTATATTAAAAATACCTCTTTTGACACCCTCATCAAAGATTTTACTTAAGGTTTCTATCTCAAATCTATTGTATCTTTCTCTCTCTTTCCGAATGAACGGTAGATACTGAAAATACTCCTCTTTCATCGTTGAATAATAAACGGCAAGTCTTGAAAGATACTCAAATCGGACTTTAGTATAAACTCTAATTTTTTTTACAGGATCATCGATATTT
>JALSOD010000217.1 GCA_026986655.1 Caldifarciminota bacterium
TTGTATTTTGGATTTTTCTCACTTTTCTTTCTTATTTCTCTTATTCCCAGATACCAGAATGGAATGCATACGGCATACCAGAATGCACACCACTTCAGGCTTAATATTCCATCAGATATATGCAAGATACCACCTCCAATTTTTTGGATTTTTAATCAAGTTATCTTGATGTATGTCAGAATCTATATAAGTTTTTTGATTTGATTGAGTTTTCGAGCATTTCGAAAGATTTGGAGAATCTGATGGTTTTTCTTGCGAAACGAGGGTTATCGTTTCTTAGGGTTAGGAATAATCGTTCTATGTGGTTGGTTCATCCTCTTTTTACGATTCTATGGGATTAAGTCGTAAGCATCCCAGCGATCTGTGTAAAAGATTGCTTTACATCCGTATCAGTGGCGTGTGCAGTAATAGCTAATGTTCTTTCCTCTTTAGCTTTCCTTAGAACCAAGCAATAATTAATAAGTGAATACCTTTGATCATAGTTTTTCTTCAACTTTTTTTATTATCTGAAGTATTTCGTCCATCGTTAAGTTTTTAGTTTTTTCATCGAGCTCCTTTACGGAATCTCCTCTTTTAGGAGTTATTGCCTGAAGGAATAGGGCGAACTCCTTGCTATTAAGTTCCTTTCTAAGAATTCTGATGGCCTTCTCAAATACCTCTGCCGTGGAACTCATCTAAAATCTGTTACGTTCATCACGGTAATATACTTTTCCAGACACTTTGACTTCTTCAAGATACCTTTGTCAACGGTAATGAATACTTCAACGTGTTCGGAAGCTAAGGCTACGTGAATCGCATCCATATCTTTCAGCTTACATTCCTTTTTTATCGTCTCCGCCAATTTTACGGTTTTCTCGCTAATTCTGACGATATAGTTTGAAACCGTTTTAATTAGAGCTTCAACTGCTCTCCTCTTATCTTCATCGGAAATCAACTCAATTTCCGCTAAAACAGCAGATGAACCTACTATCTCAACCTCACCTTTATCTCTGAGCTCAAAAATATGGTAAATTGCCTCTATCTCTTTTGATATCTCTTCATCCGGTTCGTCAAAAAGTCTGCACCAAACGCAAGTGTCTAAGTATACTTTCATTAAGCGTATTTGCAGGTTAGAGATTTTAAACTTTGAAAAATCTTCAATTATAATTTATCACTATGAAAAAGTAGTTACTCGTGAGTTCTGCCATATTCCAAAAATTATCGGAATAACTCGATCTTAGCGTGTATAAGTTTGGTTAAATTCATGAAATAGCTTGAGAGAAGGGATTAAGTATCTGGAAGTTGAAGGATTTTTAATATTCGATAGCCGAATTTTAAAGAATTGTCTTACCTAACCAGATGATGATCTAACACTTAAGGGTTAGGTAAGAAAATGAAAAAATATAGAAGAGGCCAAACATAATTTGTGAGATACGCTGTAGTAGAATGTTTAGTTTGTGGAAGATATCTCGCCGTAGATTCCAAAATCGGTTACAGGAAGTGTCCGTATTGTGGTTACGTGAACAAGTTAGGAGTTTCGAGGATCGTGAAGAGGTTTAAGAGTCCGAGAGAAGCTTCTGAACTCGTAAGAGTCCTAAACGCTAAAGATGAAGAGTTTAAGCCCCTAGCATAACAATAATAATAGTGTTATGCTATGTTGAAAGTAATGGGGGTTAGGTAAGGGAAGTAGAGTAAGTAAAGAAGGTATGGTAAGGTGGGATAAAGAAGCGCCAGATGTTGTAGGCTACGGGGATTAGGCAAGATTCGACGAACTTAGAATAGTCGGAACGGGACTTGATGTGATCGCCGAATCTACGCTTGATTACGGAGATAACCGTTTCAGCTACCCATCTTTTACCGTACAGACCGATTATACGGCAGAACAGCCATCTTAGGAAGAGGTTTATCCTTTCTTCGGACTTGTAACAGCCACCCCTTCTAATAGGTCTAAATACGGCAATTTCCTCGTTGCCTTTACAGTCGTAGCCTGAATCAGCAAGCAAGACGTTACAGGAAGGAATATCTCCCCTTTCAACCATTTCTCTCAGAATTAATCCGTCGTTACCCGGCCCTATTCCTACGTTAGCGGATAAAATAGCCTGTGAATCGTAGTCAACGACTATCGTCATCTTAGTCCAGCTCTTCCTCTTCTTCCCGCTTCTCTTAGCATAATAGAAACTCGCATTGTCCTCTCTCAATCCCGTGGAATCTATTGCTAAGACTTCTAACTTTACGTTCA
>JALSOD010000218.1 GCA_026986655.1 Caldifarciminota bacterium
TGCCATGGTAGCCACAGGTACCCCCCTCGGCATTTGGACCATTGAATAAAGAGCATCCATTCCATTGAGAGGACCTGTATCTCTCGGGACACCGATAACAGGGAGATTTGTCAATCCAGCTATTACGCCTGGTAGATGGGCACTTAGACCAGCTACGGCTATAATGACCTCAAAACCTGAAATATTCCTCAAATACTCAACAAGCTGTGGCAGATTACGGTGGGCTGAGATTATCCGTAACTCGTAGGGAATTGCAAGTCTATCCAATATCTCTGTACCGTAAGATACAAATTCACGATCCGATTCACTGCCCGCTATGATAAGGATCTTCCTGGTCCACTTTTCTCCAATGTCTCGCCTGTAATACATTCCCTCAAAATGAATTTGCCCAATTTTCTGATAAGCCCTGGATATGGCTTCCTCAAATGAATCTCCGATACCAGTGACAGCGAGTACCCTCCCTCCCGAAGTCAGAATTTTTCCATTTTCTCTCTTTGTTCCCGCGTGGAAAATAACAGTGTTTTCTGACTCCTCAAGTCCTATGATCTCTTTTCCCGTGGTGTATTTAATCGGATAACCAAGAGATACCGCCACCACCGTAACTGCCCTATTTGTGGAAGCTGGTACATTAACTTCGTCAAGCTTGCCTTCAAGAAGATTCTCAATCATTCCAAGAAAGTCAACCTCAAGAACTGGTAACATGGCCTGGGTTTCTGGATCTCCCAGTCTCACGTTATATTCTAACACCATTGGCCCATCATTGGTCCAGATGAGGCCAAAATAGAGGAAACCCTTGTATTCCAGCTTTTCACTTTTGATACCGAGAATTGTGGGCTCAATTATCCTTGTTCTAACGGTTTCCAATTTGCCCTCATCCAAAAATGGAACAGGTGCTACAGAGCCCATTCCACCTGTATTCGGGCCCCGGTCCCCTTCTAAAAGTTTTTTGTAGTCACAAGCACCACCAAGAACCCTGTAATCATTCCCATCGGTCAGGATGAAGATTGAAAATTCCTGTCCTTCAAGAAAATTTTCTATTACGATTTTTGAAGACGCTTCTCCAAATTTCTTATTTATCATGAAATTTTCGACAGTTTCTCGTGCCTCTTCGGGTGATTCTGCAATCACCACTCCTTTCCCGGCCGCAAGCCCGTCGGCTTTAATGACTACAGGAAACTTTTTGATTTTGCCAACATAACTGAGAGCTTCTTCAGGATCCCCAAAAGTACGAAAATCCGCTGTGGGGATCCCGTACTTTCTCATAAATTTTTTAGCATAGATCTTCGATGCTTCGAGTTGAGCGCCATCCTTCGAAGGCGCAAGGATTCTAAGCCCTCTATTTCTAAATTCCTCGTAAATCCCAAGACTGATTGGCAGTTCTGGTCCAACAATTGTAAGATCAATTTCCTTTTCCTCTGCAAATCGTGCAAGTCCTTCGATATCGTCCGATTTTATACCAACATTTTCTGCGATAGTAGCAGTCCCACCATTACCTGGTGCAGCAAAAATTTTTACATCGTTTTGATCGATTTTCCATGCAATTGCATGTTCCCTACCGCCTGAACCAATTACCAGTACCTTTTTCATGATGGTCATCTCCTGAATGTTACAGGGATTTTAAAGTATCAATGATTCTTTTTACCTTGTCGACATCAACCGGGTTGTCAACAAGACCGTACTTTTTCAGCGATGTACCGATGATAAAACCATCCGCAAATTTTGCATAATCCCGGATGTTCTTTTCATTAACGCCACTGCCGACAAAAACACGTTTGTTTTTAAGATTTTCCTTTATTTTTTTGAGCATTTCTATATCAACCTGGAGACCGGTTGACTCCCCTGTCACAATAATTGCATCTGCACCTCCTCTGTATGCCGTATCTTTCGCCACCTGGACGGGATTGTAATTAGAAAGGGGATAAGCGTGTTTAACGAGAATATCGGCATAAATTTTTATATCCGCGTTAAGAATTTTCCTGTATGCCATTATCTCGTGTGCCCTACCGTTTATGATTCCGCAATCCGTAACCATTGCATAGGTGAGAACATTAATTCTTATGAATTCTGCCATTGTTGCTGCCGCAATTCCAAGAGCTGCTTTTCCATCGTTTCTTAGCACATTGACCCCGATCCTGAGCTCTGGAAACTTCTCCTTGATTTTTAAGATTGCGTGGGTCATAAAAGCCACTGTGTGTGGTTCAACTTT
>JALSOD010000219.1 GCA_026986655.1 Caldifarciminota bacterium
TCAATGTGCCACCACTCATAGCGTAGTGTGGGACTATCACTGTAGTTTTTGCAGGATGGTCTTTGAGAGCACGTGCAATCTGGGTAGCCGCAAGAACGAGACCTCCAGGTGTGTGGAGAACCAGGTCTATTGGCACATCTTTGGGAGTCATCCTGATGGCCCTTAGAATTTCCTCAGAATCTTCTATGTCGATAAATCTGAAGAAAGGTATTCCAAACAACCCGATTTTTTCCTGCCTGTGAATCATTGTGATGACACGGGAGCCTCGCTTTTTCTCGAGTTTTTTAATGAGCGATAGCCTGCCACCCACAAGGAACTTGTGTTGCAACTGGGGATATATTAACCCAAATAAAAATAGTATTAGAAACAGTAGAGAAATAGGATCGTACATAACTTACCTCCTGTTTTTGATTTTTTGTTGAATATAAGGGGGGGCGAAGGCCGCAGGCCTTCGCCCCCCTTAATTCCTTTAAACCATTACCTCTTCCCAAACCTTTCTGATTTCACTTAATTTTCTATATGCCTCAACAATATATTTCCCGTGAGGTGTCAAATTTCTTGCACCAATATACTTTACTCTCTTAGCAAACAGGATGAGGTCTTCAAACAGATCTCCGGGAATATTAAGATATTTCTCCGTTTTCTTCAGTGCAGTGTTCATATCATTCCCGGCTTCAAGCTCCTCGCTCAATTTCACGAGAATTTTAACAAGGAGCGGATGAACAGGGAACTGGACAGAATCAGGAACTGATTGTAGGGCTCTCTTTATCAGCTTCCCTGCCTCTGTTAAAACAACAGCATTCCCTGGTAAGAGGTCAACAATTCCATCAGAATCAAGTGAAGAGAGTGCATCAAGCAAAGGCTTGTCCTCCTTCCAGTGACTTTCTAACTCATCGATGTAGCTTCCGTTGAATAGTGGAAGTATCTTCAATGCCTTCATTTCGATATTCTCCACAAATGGAATCTTTTCCGCATTGGAGCCGATCTTCGCATAGGTTAATCCCGCCTTGGAAGGGAAACCGTTACCGGTTAACCCAGCTTTTTCACCATCCATAAACCATTGATACTCAGGTGCTGTGAATTCCATTCTTGTTAATGTGATGGATTTGACGCCGTGTGCCGGGACAGCTTTTTCTGATAGTTTTTGATGTTCATATACCTCTTTGCCCCAATCTGTGAGTCTGTAAATGGATGAGGTTTCAGAAAAGTCAACATCAATCAATCTCACAGCAAGCAATCTGTGCAAATACAGTTTAGGGTCGAAGTCTTCGAGTTCGAATTTCTTTTTAACTCTAAGGCGAATTTTTTCGTCATTGCTTTCCTTTTCCCCCTCTGCCTCAAGCTCTGCAATTGCTTTTAATGTGTAGATATCAAAGAGTTCAAGATGAAGCGAAGGATTAACAGTTATTGGACCATCAAAATAGATCTTAGCGGCAGATATTAAATGTTTACCAGCCTGGAGAGGCTCTCCCTCCGGGGAAACAAAGGCCATTGCAACAAGCCTGTTAAAAATAGGCGAATCTTTAAAATTGCCTTCATAAAAAAGTTTCAAGACTTTCTCGTCGATGACAACATCATAGGCGGGTGCACTGGTCATTATTGCTGCCCTGATTTGCTGCCCAAGTCCTGAGAGGGAATATACTTCACTCTTTGGAATACTAAACGAAAGCAACCTCATTGACTCCAGTTCAAGCAGATGAAATTTGTCTGCCTTCAGGAACTTTGTAAGCCCGGGACCGGGTGGTATTTTACGAAGTGTCTCTGCAAGTTCTTTCGAAATCACGAGTCTTGGATGTGCCTTTTCGTAATGTTCAATGATGCTGTATGCAAGTGGTGTTAAATTTCCATTCTGGGCCAATCCTCTTTTTTCAAGTTCATCGTTAAATGATTTATGGGGTCTCCCCTGAACGTGTTTTGCTGTATATAGCATCGCAATAATTTCGGAACCCAGGAATCTGAAGGAATCATCCCAATCAGAGAGAGGAATACCACCAAATTCTGGAACTCTCTCTATAGTTTCTGCAAGTAGAGAACCTGAGTATGTAGTTGTGAACACACCTTCATCATCAAGCTCAATTAAACCCATCTTATCGAGATGGTCAAGATAATGTATGTCATCTCCAAGAACATCAGCGAATTTTACTCCTTTGTCACGTGCCT
>JALSOD010000220.1 GCA_026986655.1 Caldifarciminota bacterium
ACCTCCATGCACATCGTATGAACTTTTGAAGATACCTATTTTCATAATTAAATTAACCTCCTGTTTTGTGGACTTATAAAGTAATTCAGCTGATCTCTAATTATATCCTCTAACTTATAGTTTACCTTGAATCCCAATTCTTGGATTTTTGTAGTATCCGAGAGTAGTATTGGAACTTCTGCAGGTCTAAATCTTTTCGGATCAAATATTATTGGAATTTTACCCTTATCCGTGTAAACCCAAATGCCTTTGTCTTCCAAAGTAAACTCTATCTCTTCTTCAAGCATCATTTTATCCGCTTTAGTCTTCTCGAACTTTACACCAAACATTTTTGAATAATCTCTTTCTGTTGGATTCTTAACGATCTTACTTCCATTCATTGTTTCAATCTTTTCTACCTTCCAACCAGCCTGTTCTAAACTTAATAAAATGTAAGATAATACTGAGTTAGTCCTCATAGAACCTTGATTGTAAACTTCTCCGTATTTTCCTTTTTCAGCAAGTAAGATATAACCGTTAACAATATCCTTAACGTGACTCCAATCTCTAAACGCATTAACATTACCAATTACTATTTTATCTGTTTCTCCGAATTTTAACTGCATAACTTGACATGTGATTTGAGATGTGACGAACATTATGCCCCTTCCAGCTCCTTCGTGGTTAAACCCTCTTGAAACGATCGTTTTTATTCCATAAACGTGATAGTAATTTCTCATGATATATTCTCCGTGAACTTTTGAAACTGCGTAAGGGCTCATAGGTCTTAAAGGATTCGTTTCCTTTATAGGTAATTCGGGTATTCTTTCTGGTTCTGGAAATATTACCCCGTATTTTTGCTTAACTCTTTCGTATTGCTTTTCTGATGAGATTACCAATCCGTATTCTTCGCTTGAACCTGCAAACACTATAATTGAATCTAAATCCTTTAACCTTACAGCTTCCAGTAGATTTGCTGTGCCTATAGTGTTGACCTCAAAAGTCTCTATAGGGTGTGTAAAGCTTCTCGGGACGAAAGATTGTGCGGCTAAGTGGAATATTACATCTGGTTCAGATTCGTCCAATGCATTAGCTAAAGATGTTATATCTGTTAAATCTCCTTCTAAAAGCTTGACTTTGTCTGATACTCCCTTATCTATCAAATTTTTTGGCTTAGAACCATCAGCTCTTCTCCTGACAAGGCCGTAAACCTCGACATCTCTACTTAACAATTCTTTTGCTAAATAACTACCTACAAAACCGCTAACACCTGTTATTAGGGCCTTGCTTATCTTCATACCAGCTAAAATTTACAAAAAGTTTATAAAGTTTAGCATAACTACTTCTCCAAAGAGATGTAAACCTTTAGAGTATCTCTTGCCGTTTTTTCCCAGCTGAACTTCATGCTTCTCCTTAAGGCTTTCCTGTCCACTTTAATATTTTTATCCAATATCTTCAAAACGCTTTCGGCGAATTCCTTGATGCAATCTTCATTCAAATCTACCAAAATTCCAGCGTTTCCTACGATCTCTGGAATAGATGCTTTATTCGAAGCTACAATAGGAACTCCGCAAGCCATCGCCTCCAAAATCGGTAAACCGAAACCTTCGTATTCTGCAGTATGCATATATACATCCGCACAGTTGTAGAGCTTCGGCATATCCTTTTCATCGATCCATCCCATGCTTATAATCCCTTCGCCTTCCAACCTTTCGGAGTATCCGGCTTTAATCATAAAAACATCATCTCTGCACTTTCTGATCTCTTCAAAAACCGCCTTGGCGAGATCAACCCTTTTATGGTAAAGGTTTGACGCTACATAGAGTATATATTTTTTCTCAGGATCGAGATTAAAGAATCTTCTGCATGTGCCTTTATCCATCGGCTTGTATAATTCATGATCGACTCCCAGATAAATAACAACAATTCTTTCTTCATCGATTCCAAGCAACCTGATGATCTCTTCTTTGGTGAACTCGGATATGGCTATTATCTTATCAACTCTCCTTAGGGCTTTAGGGGTAAAAATCCACTGAATTCTCTCGGAGATGTCTCTGATCTCGAACGGATAAACCATCGGAGCCAAGTCGTGAACAGTCACCACGAACCTTTTGGGCTTTCTGAAGTAAACGACCGGAGCCAAAACCTGCGATGTTGCGTGAACCACATC
>JALSOD010000221.1 GCA_026986655.1 Caldifarciminota bacterium
CTATGAGAGAAAACCTGTTGTGCCACGACCAGGCCATTGCTGTTCCAAGTAAAAGTGGCACTACACTTGCAGTAAAGAAAGGTGGTCTTGTTTCCATGATATACAACTTTAACTTGTTCATTTTCCCTCACCTACCTCCGTTTCAAGAAATTTTTTGAGCAACCGAAAGTCATTTTTGATCTCATGCATCCTTCCCGGATTCCTCAATATTGCTGCTGGATGATAGGTAACGAGAAGTTTTGGTCCAAAAACCGATTCCATAATCCTACCTCTTAGTTTTGACAAAGGGATTTTGTCTTTTCCTGAAAGGAAATACGCGGCAAATCTACCGAGGGCTACAAGAATATCAGGATTGATAATTTTGATCTGTCTGATAAGGTAGGGGCTACACGCCTTTATCTCAGAGGGAAGAGGATCACGATTACCAGGTGGACGACACTTTAAGACATTGGCAATAAATACGTCTCTATCACGATCAAGTCCAATTTCTTTTAAAAGTTTGGTGAGAAGTTTACCTGCGCGTCCGACGAACGGTAGCCCTTCACGATCTTCATCTGCTCCCGGAGCCTCTCCAACAAACATAACTCTCGCATAAGGATTTCCAGAGCCAAACACATAGTTGGTCTTTTTTTGATGGAGTGGACACTTCTTGCACTTCAGAACTTCTTCTTTGAGTTCGTTCAATTTTTTCTCGACAGTATCCGCCATTTCTCTTTCCACTAAGATTTCGTTAAATCCAAGAAATTCCCGTATAAAAAGGAGTGCCGAAAGGCTATCTTTGTCCAATTTTTTCGGCTATTTTATCAAACAGGATTATTGAAAGCTCGGATTTTGTTAAGGTTTCAATTGGAATTTTCTCACCCTCGCGCGTCAAAATATAACCAGAGATGAAATCGTTACCCATTGCGGTTGCATAGTTCGCTACAATCATATCCACGCCTTTTTCCTTCATTTTCTTTATAGCATTCTCAAGCAAATTCTTTGATTCGAGTGCGAACCCCACAAATATCTGATCCGGCTTCTTATTTTTACTCAACTTTTTGAGAATATCTTCGGTTGGCTCAAATTCAACAATCAGATTTTCTCCGCGTTTTACCTTACCTTCCATCCTGCCAACCGGCTTGAAATCGCTAACCGCAGCAGCCATGATCAATACATCTGCATTGGGCACTATCTCCTCAAGGGTCATCGAGAGAGTATCAACGCTCTTTGCATAATAGATCTCATCATAATATAGAGGTTGCACTTCCACTCTCCCCACCACCGCTATTACGTGAGCACCAAGTTCCTTGGCGCGCCTTGAGAGAGAAATCCCCATTTTTCCGCTCGATTTATTAGTGATCACACGCACATCATCAATCTCTTCTTCCGTGCCCCCATAGGTGATCACAACTTTCTTTCCACGAAGAATTCTCTCTGTATTTCCAAGCTGGATAACCCTTTCAATGATATCTTCAGGTTCAGCCATCCTGCCTATGCCCCTGTCACCTGATGAAAGCTCCCCCTCGTAGGGGCCAATGAACTCGTATCCGAAGATCTTTAGACGGGTCACGTTATCCTGTAGTACGCGACTGTCCCACATTTCTGTGTGCATAGCAGGGGCAAGTAGTACTGGCTTATCAATAGCAGCAATTGTGGAAGTGAGAAGGTCATCGGCAAGTCCGTGGGCCAATTTGCCAAGAAAGTGCATGGTTGCTGGGGCAACGACTACGATATCCGGCCATCTCGCAAGCTCAATGTGCAGTGGTACCTTCTGGTTAGGTAGCCAGAAATCATCCTCCGTAAATACATCATTTACGGTTAAATTTGAAATAGATAGGGAAGAAATGAAATTTTTCCCCCCTCGAGTTAATATAGTTTTCACCTCGTGTCCTGACTTGGTCAGCAGTCTTGCAATGGCAACACTCTTATATGCGGCTATGCTACCTGTTACGCCCAGAAGGACCTTCACTAATCACCACCTTTCTGACTTTGGTCTTCTTCACATATCTCCACTTAATTTCCCCTTTGATCAACCTTTCGAGCGCCATGATCGTCGGCTTTAACTTAAGTTTCTCACCCTTTTCCCTCGCCTCGCGTGCAATTTTTCTCGCCTCCTTAGAAGCAATAACGATTGCCTTGTACTTATTTGGCATTACAGTCCATAAGTCATCTACCGTAAATCTCTCCATTTCTAATTCACCTCCAGGGGTTTGATTATAAAGTAACATCCTCGTAGAATGAACAACAAGGGAGTTTTGGAGAAGAGAACTAAAGAATGCAATATGTTCACCTCGAGGGATTTATAAACTGCTTTAAATAAAAAATTGAATCACAATTTTTTCTCAATATACGGGTGAATTAAAAATCATTATCCCCATTTATCTGGTTGAGAAAAACTAAAAAATTTCCCTTATAAAAAGGGATTCCTTTAATAAGCCTCCAATTTCTTCATATCTCACGCAATTGATCTATTCTCTTGAAGGTTTACATCAACTGAAACTGTGTTAAATTAGCTTTTTCCCCTCCTCAGTGATTACGTATTTCCCTTTCACAGGGCTTTCAACAAGTCCTCTGTTTTTCAATCCTCTTAGCTTTCCCGTTACCTTAGGCGTGGGTAGATCGGCTTTTTCGGCAATCTCTTTACATCCTGCTGGCTCAGTTAGCTCACTCAAAGCTTTCAAAATTCTCTTCTGTATCTCATCCAGCGCCTTTGGATCTTTTGTTTTCTTACGACATGCCATATTTTCTACCTCCTTTTATCATTTACTTGGTGATATTAATTCAATGAATTCAAACTTTCAAGTTTATAATCCCGTATATTTTGGATGGAACAAATTTTTATAAAGGGATATTGCCATGTTTCTTGGGGGGTATGGATTGTCTCTTGTTCTCGAGTATCCTGAGCGCTTTTACAAGCCATGGTCTGGTATCAGCGGGGTCAATAATGTCGTCAATATACCCAAGTGAGGCTGCATAGTATGGATTAGCAAATTTGTCCCTGTAATCTTTAACCAATTCCTGCCTTAGTTTTTGAGGGTCTTCTGCTTCTTTAAGCTCTCTTCTGTAGATAATCTCGACCGCACCTTCGGGTCCCATAACGGCAATTTCTGCAGTTGGCCATGCAAGATTTATATCTGCCCGCACCTGCTTTGAACCAAGAACACAATACGCTCCACCGTAGGATTTCCTTGTGATTATTGTAATCTTTGGAACCGTTGCCTCTGAATACGCATAGAGTAGTTTGGCTCCGTGTTTAATAATCCCGCCATGTTCCTGCGCAACACCTGGCAAAAATCCGGGAACATCTTCAAAGGTGATGATTGGAATATTAAATGCGTCACAGAATCTTACAAACCTCGCAGCCTTGACTGAAGCGTTTATATCGAGTGCACCGGCAAGAAACATCGGTTGCTGTGCTACAATCCCTACAGGTTTACCGTCTATTCTGGCGAATCCAACTATTATGTTGGGGGCAAAATTTTCATGAACTTCGAAGAATTCACCGTTATCAACAACTCTGTGGATAACATCCTTCATGTCGTAAGGCATATTTGAATCTTCGGGGACAATTTTTCTCAGCTCAGGGTCTCTTCTCTCCGGGTCGTCTGTTGAATCTATTCTTGGAGGGTCCTCCATGTTATTCTGTGGCAGGTATTCGAGCAACTTTCTTATATTCATCAAGACTTCTTCCTCTGTATCGTAAACAAAATGGGCTACTCCAGACTTCTCAGCGTGAATGTCCGCACCTCCCAATTCTTCATGGGTTACTTCTTCATGTGTGGTCTTTTTAACCACGTCTGGCCCTGTGATAAACATATAACTTGTTCCCCTGGCCATGAAGATGAAATCAGTTAGAGCAGGGGAGTACACGGCGCCACCTGCCGAGGGGCCAAGTATGGCTGATATTTGAGGTATAACCCCCGAAGCAAGGGTGTTTCTTAAAAAGATTTCTGCGTATCCTGCAAGACTTCCCACACCTTCCTGAATTCTTGCACCTCCGGAGTCGTTGAGACCAATAATAGGGGCACCTACTCTCATTGCCATGTCCATTATTTTTTTTATCTTTTCTGCATGGGCGAGAGATAGCGTACCACCAAATACGGTGAAATCCTGAGAAAATACAAAAACAAGCCGTCCATTTATGGTTCCAAAGCCCGTAACCACACCATCCCCAAGTATTCTCTTCTTCTCAAGGCCAAAATCATAAATTCTGTGTGTTACGAATTGGTCTATCTCCTGAAAAGATCCTTCATCAAGTAATAGATCAAGCCTTTCGCGGGCAGTTAATTTACCTTTCTCATGCTGTCGCTTAATCCTATCCTCTCCACCACCAAGTTTTGCAAGTTCCCGTAGTTTTTTTAACTCCTCCAATTTTTTTTCTATATCCATTTTAACCTCCATTGAATTGTTCTTTATCTCTCAAAGCAACTTCTTCAAATAATGCCCATGTTTTATCTGTGGAATCAAGTATTCCCTCTAATCTTAATCTCAGACTCTCCTTGTTTGTCGCAAATTCAAGGGCAGTTTCTTTTGTAATTAATCCACGTTTGTAGAGGTAAAACAGGGATTGATCGAAGGTTTGCATACCATATGGGACATAACCCTCGGATATTGCATCATAAATTTCAGGAAGCCTTTCTGGATTCTTTATCATTTCCTTTATCCTTTCAGTAACAATCATTACCTCGACCGCTGGTACCCTACCTTTCCCATCTGCTGTTGGTACAAGTCTTTGTGAAATCACTGCTTTCAAAACCGATGCAAGCTGAATTCTGACCATTTCCTGCTGGTAAGGAGGAAAGATAGAGATAATTCGGTTAATCGTCTCCTTTGCATCCAATGTATGGAGAGTAGACATAACAAGGTGACCTGTTTCTGCCGCCAGTAGTGCCGTGGATATAGTTTCAAGGTCCCGCATCTCTCCCACCATGATAACGTTGGGATCCTGTCTCAGGGCTTCCTTGAGTCCCAACTGAAATGATCTTGTGTCAATACCAACTTCTCTCTGAGAAATGATACTGTTGATCTCTTTAATTTCGTACTCAATTGGATCTTCGATGGTGATAATATTTACAGTTTTTAACCTATTTATATGGTTTATCATACCCGCAAGAGTAGTGGATTTTCCTGTACCCGCGACACCTGTAATAAGAATCAGGCCTCTCTCCGCAAGAGCTATTTTTTCAACCACTCTTGGAAGATTTAACTCTCTGATGTTCTTTATCTTGCTTGGAATAATTCTTATAGCGATAGCGTATTTCCCTTTTTGATGAAACACATTGACCCTATAGCGACCGAGTGAATCAGAGAATCCGCTGTCAATTGCAAGGTCTCTGTCCAAATTTTTTAGTTGATCGGGCCTTAAAATGGTCTTTATGATGTTATAAACTGCATTATCAGTAAGAGGAGCAATTTCTTTCAGGACTCGTAACTTTCCGTATATTCTCAAGATAGGGGGTTTCCCGGGCTTAAGGTGAACATCTGACGCGTTGTTTTCTCTCGCAAATTTTAATAGTTCAAAGAAATTCACAGGTCAAATTTTATGTTATCTAAAAAATATAGTCAATAACAGGGGAGTAACTGATGTGTAAGAGCTCAAAATATTTTTAAATTCCTTGGTAAATTTTTTGCCTCCCGGGTTCTGTATCAAAATTTTTAAAGAAAATTTAAACTGATGTGAATTGTAGTTAATCAATGAAATTCATAAAAATGTTTCCCAAATTCCCCTTTGCAAAAGGGAGACACAGGGGGTTTCAAAAGTCCCCCTTGATGAAGGGGATAACAGGAGGGATTGTCTATTCAAGCGGTTTACATTCCCCCTTCTCACGAAGAGGGATTTTTAAATCTGCTGGAATAATACTGACAGATATCCGACCTTCACGGTGTTTAACGCCTATATCAATTTTTTAGTTGACTATAAATTTTCCCGGATGATTACTCGCTATGATCGATTACACCTGAATTACGTTGACTATTCAGATGTTTCGACAGAATAATTGGTATATGTTATTAACCATTCTCATTACTTTCGCACTTGAAATTCCTATGGGATATGGTCAACTGTCCTTCAACCCGGTTTATTTATTGAAAACTCAGACACAGTATGGAGATTTTGCTTATCCAATTTTACCCTCAAATGTCACTGTATCGGGTTTCCCAATCCCTTTCAATAACGACGTATCAGTATATTTTTCAAAAGTATTCACCCTCAAGTCCTCAATATTTTCTTTTGAATTTCTACCCAAGGATTACAATGTGAAAGAGGCATTGACAATCCTCAATTCTGGTAGGGGTTCCGGAGATTTTTCTTATGCTGGACTCTTTTTCAAAGAAGGGTATAAAAATCTTAATTTTTCCTTCTCCGGGGATTTTACATCTTATGCAGCTTATAAGACATCCGCCATTGGTCCGGGGATTTCCTACCAGAACGGGAGAGGGAAAACATCCATTTTTTTCTATAGATTCAAGCGAGACTCACTGAGGTATATAAAAATACTCCTTATCCAGAATAAATTTGATAGCGGCAAAAAAAACATTGGTTTTATTTACGGAGAATCATTTGAAAACAGAGTATATTACTTTACCGGTATTAAGGGAAATTTTCTTCTGAAGGGGATAGTTTTCGATCTATTAATGGAAAGGACATCAAATAAAAGTTACACATGGAGGCTAAGTCTTAAAAAGTCGGGTTCCTACTTGGGAATTTCTTCACCATTTGAGTCAGGAGATATTCTTCCGGAAATAGCCTTAAGAAAGGAATTTAAAAACTTGTTTCTCGATCTTGAGGGTAAAGCAATAGAACCCTTAATACCTGACTCGAATTACTTCTACTATTCACTTGCCGGATTAGGGATGAATTATTTCAAAAAAATCAGGCTTTACCTGGGAGGAGGATATATGGCAGAGGGAGGGATTATTACCGGTGGTTATAAATTCATTACCGGAAATTTATCACTTTCCCGGACAGTGAAAGGCATCAAATTTGATTTTGCCGGAAAGATTTTTAAACCACTTAAAAACATAAATTTTGACAGGGAATTTAATTCGAGGCTGAGTGTATTCTACGAAAGGAAATTTGGTAGTGATAGTCAAATAGGAGCTGGCTTTTTCGTGGATTATTTTGGTGACAAGATATTTCATTTCTCAGTTTTTTCTGATATCGTACTTTTTAACAGCGTGAGGTTGAGAGTAGAGGAGTATAATCTTAACGGAGAATATTATCCTTTTAATTATTCGGGGAACAGTGATAGATTTTACAGAATATCAGTCGTAACCCAGTTATGGAATTAATTCGTAGATAGTGTTTTTCCCTTTCCCAACTTTTCTCAGTATCCCTCTTTTAACAAGATTACTCAGGTCAAGTCTCGCTGTTCTCTCGGAAACTCCCATTAATTTTTCATAATCTTTTCTTGTTATATAGCCGGTGTTTTTTATGTAATCAAGGAGTTTTCTTTCTCTTTCATTCAGTCTTCTTGATTGTATTGACGATTTAACGGATATTTTTGCCAGTGTCCCTCCATGAAATTTTTCAAACACAATTGGGTTTAGGTTACACAGGAGAGAATTTTTGTTTACCTGTGACAAACCAGCACCAGATGATCTAATAATTCCCATTAATCCGGCAAATCTATAGAGAAGCGGGTTCCTGATATAGACTGAAAATGGCTTTGGAACATCAGATTCACCCTCTGTAACTCCCGGGTTCCAGATTTCAATTTCCTTCTCAAGATAACTAATGGTTATTGGTATTGGAACCGTGTAATCGCGATGGATCAATGCATTCGCTATAATTTCAACCAGTATGTGATTCAGGCAATCACGGAAGCGGTTTAAACTAAGTGATTGATATATTTCAACTTCTGTTAATTTACTTAATACTAATTGTGACGCCTTTTTTATAAGCTCGGGGATACACCCGGTAAGTTTTTCAATCTCCCCACCTGATGAACGAAATACGATATAGGCGCCGGCGACGTATAAATCCGGTCTTTTCCCTGTTAAGAAAATTAGAGTTTTTGTGGGCTTTCCGTCCCTTATTAGTCCAGATCGCTCAAAGACATTTGATATTCCAATACCCCATATTTTTTCAAGATTTTCTCTCAATTTATTGACCAATGTATGATCAAAAAACCGTTCTCCTGAGAGGGGAACAGTCTCTGAACTGACATCCCTAAAAGGGAGCTTGACGAGCGAAACTATGTCGTCACGAGTTGGCACCTTCAAACGGCCATCGGCAAATAGAAGTATCTTACCATCTATGGAATAGGGTTTTAAGGGACCATCTGGAATTACAAAGTACGAAAGCTCACCCTGGTTAAATATGGATACTTCAATAGGAGGCTCGATGGAGTTTTTGTCAAAATAGTAACCGTTTTCACACCTGTACGTTATTATCCCACCACCCGAATTAGCGAAAGCTACGATGTAGCTGAGCAGCTTCGATTCATCCCTACAGGAGAGCTGAACCTTATTCTCAAATTGTTCAATCAACCCACCAATTATTTCCGGCAACATACCGGTATGTTATAAAAATTTGCCGGCAATGTCAATTAGTGCCGGTAAATTACCGGTAAAATCGGAGTTTTCTGGGATATAAGTTTTGTGGAAAACGCATCTTTCAAAAATCAAACATTTATGAAGTTTATTGCAATTCATGTAAATTACATTTTGAAATTCAAGATATTGCATTTATAATAGTCCAAAATTCTAATGAGGAGATGATACGGATCAAGAAAAAGAAATGCTGGGAGGTGAAGTTTTAAGTGAGTCAAATCATGAGAGACCTTGTATATGATATTGTCGATTACATCTTCGAAACAAAATTCGAAGACATACCGGAATCAACAATAAAGAACACCAAGATGTTTATCTTTGACACTATCGGTGTTGCCATCGCCGGTACAAGAGCGCCTGGTGTCAAAGAGCTAAGAGAAGTCCTTCTTGAAAATGCTGGTAAAGGACATGCAACGGTGTTTAAGTTTAGAGACAGCCTTTCCGCAACTTCAGCGAGTCTCCTGAACAGTGTATTGATTCATGCGTTTGATTTTGACGACACCTTTGATGAAGGTGCATTACATACCAATGTTTCGGTTCTGCCAGCTGTTTTCTCTCTGGCGGAGAAATCTGGTAACATATCGGGAA
>JALSOD010000222.1 GCA_026986655.1 Caldifarciminota bacterium
TCCATCTCTAAAAAACCCTTTGAATTGAGAAAATTGCGGATAAAACTGATAATTCTTACACGAGTTTTGAAAACCCTTCTGGATTCTGGATTCACGATGAGATCGAGGTATCTTTCTCTATATTTCAGCTCCTTGTCCTGAAGACCGTGCCACTTCTCAGGGAGAGGAAGAAGAGCTTTTGAAAGAATCTGAATTTCTCTGGCAAGAACACTGATCTCTCCAGTTTTTGTCTTAAAAACTTCCCCCTTTACACCTATGATGTCTCCTGTATCAACAAACTTCTTAAAGAATTTTGATCCATCTTCTTCCGAAAGATTCACAACTTTCGTAACCCCTTTTTGGGTGACAATCTGGATGTCTCCAAATTCGTCTCGCAGATGTGCAAAGTTAAGCTTGCCGAAAATCCTTTTGGTTATTATCCTGCCAGCAATGCTAACGACCTTGCCTTCTATCTTATCATAATTTTCCTTGATTTCTGCAGAATGATGGGACACGTCGAACTTGTAAGGATAGGGGTCGATTCCCATTTCGCGGAGTTTTTTAACCTTCTCTTTTCTTGTAAAAAATTCCTCTGGATATGTTCTCACTTTTTCGTTCCTCCCTGTTGAAATGCCAAAATTTTAACTCAAAACAAGAAAATATTCACCTGTGGATTACTGGACCGAGGTATTTTTACTCGTGTCTTTCAGGCTTTAAAATTCTTCAGGAGTTCGTAAATCATAAAGGCATCCGACACATCCACGTATCCCATGTGACCAATTCTGAAAACTTTGCCCTTCATACTTCCCTGTCCGGGTGCTATTTTTACACCGTGCTCGTCGAAATATGAGATGATATCCATATCACTTGTACCTTCCGGAACCTCAATGGCGGTCAAATTTATGGCTGGATTTCGTGAGAATAGTTTGAAGCCAGCTTCCACCGCCCCCTTTCTCACTATCTTTGCTATTCTACGATGTCTCTCCTCCACCCTTTCAATTCCCTGATCAAGAAGCAAATCAAGCGCTACATCCAATCCAAGTATTAGATTTACGGCAGGTGTGAAAAGTGGCCTCGCCTTCATCTGGGACTCAAATTCCTTTTTTACGTTGAAGTAATATTTGGGAAATCTGGAACTCTCCAAAAAGCTTTCTGCTTTTTTGGAAAACCAGAGGAAAGAAAGTCCAGGTGGTAGCATCAAACCCTTCTGGGATCCCCAGACGAGCACATCAATCTTTAATTCCTCTGGATAAATTTTGTAAACGCCGAAGCTGGATACAGCGTCGACCACGAGCAGAGTTTTTTCAGGCACTATTGATCCTATGAATTTAATATCATGCTCTGTTCCAGTTGAAGTCTCGGTGTGCTGCATAAAAATCCCACGGTACAAATTCGCTTTTAGTTCATCCGTGACCTCTTCTTTATCAAAGGTTTGGCCGTAAGAATAGTTCAGGCATTTGACATTCAATCCGAATGTTTTTGTAATTTCGCACCATCTTTCGCCAAATTTACCGGCAGAGATAACGAGTACCCTATCGCCCGGAGAAAAGAAATTTATAACCGCTGCTACCATAGCCCCGGTTCCAGAAGATGAGAAAATAACAGCGTCTCTTGAGGTGTTCATCAATTCTTTAAGTTTTCCTCTTACCCTTAAAAAGGTCTCCTTAAATTCCGGCTTTCTATGATGTGGAATAGGTGTACTGAGAGCTTTCAGGACCTCCGGAGGGACCTCTGTTGGACCAGGTGTAAAAAGCCTCTGCTTCTTCATAGTGATACGTAAGCAACGTTGGTTATATATTCTAAATTCTTGAGCTCATTCAGGAGCTCTCTCTCGGGTTTCTTATCCAATTTCAAAATACCGAGGCCAAACTTTCTTCTCGTAAAATATCTCAAATCAGATATGTTGTACCCTCGTGATGCTATCTTATAGCCTATTTCTCCAATTATACCCGGAGTATCAATAGTCTCAAAAAATAAAAGCTCACCACGTGGCTCGATCTCAAACCAGAAATCCTTGATGTTCAGGATTCTGTAGTATTTCTCATCGAATACACTTCCGGCCATCTTATTTTTTCCACCGTCATAACCTTTGACAAAAATTATATTCTTAAAGTTATGAAGCCCATTTCCAGTTTTTATAATCAACTCGATCCCCTTCTCTTTAGCAAGGTAGGGGGCATTTATTTCGTTGACATGGGTATCGGTAATCTGTGTGAGTAAACCCTTCAAAAAGTACGCCTTGACGATATCACCAAGATTTTTCGCTGATCCAAGAAGTTCGATCTCAATAACCGGTGTTTTGAGACCAAAAAGTGCGGGGAAGAGCTTTCCCATTCTCTCGGCAAGTTTTTTGTAAGCTTTGACAAATGGAGTTGCTGCGGATTCCTGAAGGGGAAAATTTACAGGGCTTTTAACCTCACGGCCTCGAAGAGCATTTATGACGTCGGTAACAACCATGCTTGCAACGTTTTCCATCGCTTCCTGTGTGTTCGCACCAATATGGGGTGTCAGGCTCATAAATGGAAAATCCCTGATAGGAAAATCAATGGGTGGTTCCTCAGGGTAAACATCAAGGGCAAAAGCGCCGACTTTTCCGCTTTTAACAGCTTCAAAAAGTGCATCATGGTCGATGATACCACCACGAGCGATGTTTAGAATGACCACCCCGTCTTTCATTTTTTCAAACTCTTTATAGGAAATCATGCCACGGGTCTCTTCTGTAAGTGGGGCATGAATGGTTATGACATCAGAAACTGCAAGTAGCTCATCCAGGGTTTTCAAGAGTTTTACGTTGAGCTTTTCTGCTTTTGATTGGGGAATGTAAGGATCATAGGCGTAGAGTTTCATACCAAATGCCAGTGCTCTTCTGGCAACCTCTGAGCCGATTCGTCCGAGGCCGATAATTCCAAGACTTTTTCTATAAAGCTCGTGTCCGAATAGTTTTTTCTTGTGCCATTTCCCATTGAGAATTCCCTGATGACCGTAGGGGATGCCCCTGACACAGGCTATCATGTGTGCGATGGTTAATTCTGCCACCGATATGCGGTTGCCACCAGCCGTGTTTACTACCAGTATTCCGCGTTTTGATGCCTCTTCAATGTCTATGCTATCTACACCCACCCCAGCGCGCCCAATCACCTTCAGCTTTCTGGCCCTTTCAAGGAGCTCCTTCGTGACCGGTGTTCTGCTCCGCGTGATAATTCCATCATAGTTTTTAACAATCTCAAGAAGTTCTTCCCAGGGAATGCCAGGTCTATAGTCGTACTCAACCCCCTCTTTCCTGAAAATTTCAAATGTCTGTTCTGGCAGGTTGTCAGTGATTAAAACTTTTAACTTCATTTTGGCTCAATTATCTTGAGGCCTCCCATATAGGGCCTTAAAACTTCTGGTATAACCACACTACCGTCTTCTTGCTGGTAATTTTCAAGAATAGCAATGAAAACCCTCGGGGTTGCGAGTCCAGAGCCATTCAGGGTGTGCATAAATTCAACTTTGCCATTTTTCCTTCTAAACCTTGCATTTGCGCGTCTGGCCTGAAAGTCCTCGGTATTTGATACCGAGGATACTTCAAGCCACCTATTGAGCCCTGGTGCCCACGCCTCAATGTCGTAAGTTTTTGTTGCTGCAAAACCCAGATCACCGGTGCAGAGCTCTACAATTCTGTAAGGTATATCAAGCATTTGCAGAATTCTCTCAGCATCCTTTAGCATGGATTCAAGCTCTTCGTAGGAGTCCTCCGGCTTTGTGTATTTGAAAAGCTCTACTTTGTTGAATTGGTGAACGCGTATCATTCCCCTGACGTCTTTTCCGTAAGACCCGGCCTCTCGTCTAAAACAGGAAGTGTAAGCGACATATTTTTTTGTCAGCTCTTTCTCAGGCAAAATCTCATCTCTGTGCAGATTGGCAAGTACAACTTCTGCCGTCGGGATAAGAAAAAGCTTGTCCTCGGACGCGAAATACATTTCTTCCCTGAACTTCGGAAGATGACCAGATGCATACATCGACTCTTCTCTCACGAGATAAGGTGGATAGATCTCTTCATATCCATGTTCTTTTGTGTGAATATCAAGGAAGAAATTTATCAGTGCCCTCTCTAACATAGCGCCCTCGTTTCTGTAGATTACGAAGCGAGAGCCTGAAATTTTCCCTGCCCTTTCAAAATCAAGTATCCCAAGAATCTCTCCAAGATCCCAGTGGGGCTTTGGTGTAAAGTCAAATTCCCGTATCTCTCCCCAGTGACGCGAAACAACATTCTCTGTCTCGTCCTTACCAACAGGCACACTCTCATGGGGAATATTGGGGATCTCGAGAAGCTTTCTATTGAAAATGTCCTCAACTTTTTTCCTTTCCTCCGAGAGGAGTTTGATCTTATCCCCGATTCCCCTCACTTCTTCAATGATACTTGTTGCATCCCCACCTGATTTCTTTATCCTGGATACTTCTTTAGATTTTTCATTCCTGATTTTGCGGAGCGAATCCTCCTCTTTGATGATCTCTCTCCGCTTTCTATCCAGCTCAAGCAGCTCATCCACCACATCCGTCTCATAACCTCGTTTCTTTAATGCCTCTCTGATAATTTCTGGATTTTCCCTTAGCAACTTAATGTTTATCATGAATTAAACCTCCATTGCAAAGTGTGCATAATTATAGCAGAAAAACTGTATAATTACACCATGAAATTCGAACTCGGGGACCTTGACCTCGATGAATATCAAAGATTACTTGAGAATTCAAATTATAAGCGTATTTACCGGGCTTCTCAATTTTTGCGGGTCTGGGTGAGAGGTCTCCCGGGAGTCATTTTAAAATTTCTCATTTCAGACAGGGTGGTCTTACCTGCTCTGATTTTCAAAAGAGGCCCACTGAAGGCACTTTATTCCTTACCTTACCAGACTTTTGGCGGACCTGTAGGAAACCTATCAGAGGAGATTGAGCTCGAACATGATTTTCAGAAATTTAGCGAGGTTGCAATTGATGATCCTGAATATCTACTCAGAATTCCCGGGCTGGAGATCAAAACTGCGAGAGAAGCCTTCATTAATCTTAGTGGTGGGTATTCAAGAGTTTTTACCCGCTATGCTCCGTCACGTAGAAAGATTGTTAGAAAATTGAGAAAAAATCCACCTGACGTGCGAGAATTTAAAGGTGAGAACGACATTCTCTTGATTTATCCTCTTTATCATGAATTCGTTCAATCGAAGAACATTCAAATTTTCCCACAAAGATTTTTCCACGTTCTTGTTGAGCATCTCTACCCACAAAACATTTATGGGTTTGTTGCTCTCTCAGGAGGGAAACCTGCTGGGTACATAATCAACGTGTACGGCTATGGAGAGGCGATTTCCTTCTCCCATGTGTGGCGAAAGGGAGAGAAGAATCTGTCAACATTTCTCATCGATCTTTCCATACAAAGGGCTGCAGAGCTCGGATTAAAAGAATTCTCTCTGGGCCTCACAAATGAGAGTATGCAGGGTGTCCTTGCTTTTAAAAGGAGTTTTGGCGTAGATTTTAGGCCCATGAGAACGTACTGGAAGAGGACCTTTTATCATAATCTCGCCAGGAATATAAAGACAGGTTTACGGAAATGGCTAAGATTTTAATTCTCACCTGCTGGGACGACGATTTTGACCTCGAGACTGTACGGGGCACACCTGAAACGGCATATCTTCTCCATTATCTTGATAAACAAGGAATCAGCCAATCTGTCGTTTTCCCATCAAAAAGAAATGATTTCCCCCCGAATTTTGTGCCGGTAAGGGTGAAACTCCTCCCCTCAGGCAGAGGCATAAGGTTTGTAAGTACCCCCATAAACTATTTTTTTCTGAATTTTGCTATGCTGCGGAAGGTTCGGAGTTTAAAAGAAAAGTATCATCTCGTGTATTCACTTTGCAGTTCAACCTCTTTCGCTGCGTGGAAAATATCAAAGGAACAGGGAATTCCTTATGCCCAGAAATTTTCTGGTCTCATCTTCTTCGGAAAGTATGGAAAGTTTGAGCGATGGTTACAGGATTTTCACACCTCATTAACCATAAAACTCAGGCCAGATTTGACTTTTGTGGTCGATGATGGCTCTGGTGGAGGAAGGATACTTATAGACTCGGGATTATCTGAAAAGAAGGTCGTCACACTTCCTAATCCAGTTCCTGAAAAAGTATTCCTGAAGAAAAGGAATTCATCCCCTGTGATCGGATGGGTTGGGAGATTCAACAGACTCAAAGGCGTAAATTTTCTACCTGATATTATTGTAGATGTTCTCGAAATGATGCCCGATGTGAAATTTAGAATTGTTGGTTTTGGCCCTTATAGATCACTTCTTGAGAAAAAGCTCAGAAAATTCAGGCAGAATGTTACTATTGAGGAAGGTGGAACGTATTTCGAGACACTTAAAATTTATGGAGAGATCGATCTTTTTATTTCAACGAATGTTTATGCGAACTACACACTTCCAGTACTTGAAGCCCTTGCTCATGGAACACCAGTTGTAGCTTTCAGTGTGCCCGGTACAGGAAGGTTGATTAAGGATGGAATAAATGGATACGTTGTTTCACCTTTTAATACGGGGATGTTTGCCAGGAAGATAGTTGAAGCACTTCGCAGGATTGATGAGATGGTTGTGCCAGCGAGGGAGGCCGTGAACGGCCTCCCTCGCTGGCACAACCGCATGGCCCTAGAAATCACCATGCTAAAAAGACTTATGGAGTGAGAAACTGAACAAAAAGTCCATTTTTGTAAATAGGCAACCACCAGAAATCCTTATTTGAAAACCAAAAGAGAAAGTTCACTAATTCGAGATGGGGAATACATCAAATTATAAGTTCCCTAATTTTTACTTGGGTTAAATAGCAATCGATGATACTCTTGTCATAAACTGATTTCAGAAGTTGAACGATTTTGAGAATCGAGCTCCTCAATTTTTCGAAACCGATGATATAAGTGGATTTCGGATATCGAGGTGCCAAGCTTGAGTTTTATACATAAATCGTGGGGATATGGGGGATTAGGTCGGGTCAGAGACAATTTCATACCATTTTTACTTCCCACTCCAAAATAGTTGAACTATTTTGGAACAGGAGGTAAAATTAGTACAATATGCTTACTGAGAAAGAGATTATAGAGAAAAAACTTTTCCATCGGGACATACTTGAAATAATTTATCCATGGATAAATAGGCGGGAGGCTGTGGTTATCCTTGGGCCGAGGCGGGCGGGGAAAACCTCTCTCCTTCTATTGATCGCCCATATGATTTTAAAATCCCGCAAAGATGTATTTTATTTTGATATGGAGGATCCCGACGACAGAGACATTGTCAATGCTGGCCCAAAATCTCTTAAACAATTTATCGGGGGACATGGAATAGTCCTCATAGATGAATTTCACCTGATTGATGACCCATCCAATTTTGTTAAACTTACCGTTGATCATCATCCTGAAATTAAACTTTTTCTGACCGGTTCGTCCAGCACGGCTATTTTGAGCAATTTTAGGGATTCCATGATCGGGAGAATAGTTGAGTTTGATCTTTATCCTCTGAGCTTCAGGGAGTTTTTAATGTTTAAAGGAGAGAAGCGATATCTTAATATGCTCCCTCTTGTTGAAATAGAGAATCCGACTCTACCGGAATACAATCTTCCTGAAAGAGTATTGGAACTTTATTTCGAGTATCTCCTGTATGGGGGATTTCCTGAAGTTGTTCTCTCAAATGACGAAAACGTCAAGGTTAAGCTCATTAGTCAGATTTTCAGGATTTATGCCATTCGTGACCTCAGAATGCTTCTTGCAGGGAGAGATGCTGCCACTTTTGAAAATATTTTTCTTGCACTTATAGGGACCACATCAAATCTCTTGAATTTTTCAGAGATAGCACGTGATACCGGTGTGAGTGTTAAGACAGCAAAAGAATATGTCGAATTGCTCGAGGCTCTTTTTCTTGTTAAAAGGTTATATCCTTACAGGAAAAATCCACGTACAGAAATAAGAAAGTCGCCTAAAGTCTATATTATTGATACAGGAATGTTAAGCTGGGGCTTAGGAAACTTTTCCACGCTGTCTCAACGCCCAAAAGAGACAGGTGTGTATGTCGAAAATGCGGTTTTTCTCGAATTGATGAAAGGGTTAAAACCTCACCAGAAGCTGAGATTCTGGCGAAAGAAAAGTGGTGTAGAAGTGGATTTTCTTCTGATAGGTGGCGGAGATATAGTGCCTATCGAAGTGAAATTCGGGGAACCGGCGAAAATTCCATCCTCGTTAAGGAGCTTTTGCAAAGCCTATAATCCATCTCACGCCATCGTGGCAACAAAATCAACCTCATTCAAACAGGAGTTCAACAACACCAGAATCTTCTTTCTTCCCGCCGTTCTTCTTTGATAGAATTCACCCATTCCAGTTCTATCAGCACGACTGTTTTAGAAATCTTAGGAGTTATAGAATTTATTGAAAAACATCGTTTATCACCGGCAATGTGATGCAAGGAAAAATGGAATGGAATCCACCACCCTGGAGTAACTTCGTGAAACCTGGATTTTATCTGCTTGAGATATTTACTTTAACTCAACTTTGACACCCTGATCAAAAAAAATTCGCTTGTATCAACGGTTTCCGAACACACTAACCCCACGTTCCACAACATCACCTTATCCTTCTACCTCAAGAACCTTCCCCGGCACCCTCATCCCCACCGCCCTGAACGCCTCATACGCCCTCTCCTCAAGCTCCGTCCTCACCAAATATCTCTTCCCGTCCACCGTCACCTCCAAACCGCCGGGGGTATGGAGAAAAATTGTGTAAGTTAAAATTAAGATATTTATGTTGTTAGAAAGGAGGATAGAGATATGAGGAGAAAGGAAGAATCTCCAATCAAACAACATCTCAAAGCCGTGGCAAATCATTATATTCAGAGAATGCAAAATGGTGAAAATATCACCATCCTTACCATTCTCCAGGAATTGCTCAACGCTCTTATGGTTGCTGAAAGAGACCTGTATCTCTCAATAGCTACGGATAATCAAGCCAATGGATTTTACGATAGGACTTTGAATTTAACCATGGGAGAACTTGATCTCAAGGTCCCGAGAGTGAGGGTTGGTAACTCTTTTAGACCC
>JALSOD010000223.1 GCA_026986655.1 Caldifarciminota bacterium
GTTCTTTTAATAGATTATCCCTGTACTCCGATATACCGGTTATCCTGTAAAGCCAGTACAGAGACTGTGATTTTACAAAGTTGTCATTCCCCTTTAAGGCCTTTTCGAAGAATGCAACTGCCCGATTCTTCTCTCCATAGACCATGTGTGTCAGACCCATTCTTAAAAGGTAGTCCGGGTTGGAAATCGATATCGGGAAGTTATTGCCCAATTTTTTATAGATTTTGGAGTTATTAACCAGAATAAAGGAAATTTCATAAGCTGCGTAGCCAGCATACCGTTTGCTGTGTCTCACAGTGTAAAGGAGTTCTCTCAGGGATTGTCTAAATTTTTTCTTTCTCTCGTAAGCCAGTGCAACGTAATATCGAAGTGAATCCGGGACAAGTTTCTTCCTGTAAAGCTTTAGAATCTTCGAGTAGTACCCGGCCCGGTAGTATGCGATTGTCAAATAGTGGAATTTTTTATGTATACTGGATTTTCTCAGATATTTGATGGCAACCTTATAGTGGCCGTTATAGAACGCCGATAATCCTTTGTAGTATGGATACTTTTTTGATCCAGCTTTTATTACCTTATAGGAAAATGGGGTTCTGTAATACTTTGTGAGTAAAAGGTCAGCGATTTTTCGAGCTTTTTCCTTTTGTTTTCTGGAGAGCAGGATGCGGTAATAGTAAAAATAAGCCTCTGCACGATTGAAGTGAGATTTCAAAAATTTCATGTAATTTGTGAAAATTTGCATGAATTTTTTATACTCTGTGTTTGAATACAGGTATCTCAACGTGAGGATAACACTGTATTCCATAAAGGTACTCCTGGGGTATTTCCTCCTCAGCACTCTCAAATCAAGTAGAATGTAGTCTGTTTTTTGCAGGCTGATATTCTTGTTAATCCTCAGGTAAAGCAGAAAATCTCCCATGTCTGGATACCTGTCCAATCCGGCTTCAATCAGATTGTTGAACAAACGGTCTCCAAGCGGTGTGTTATAACTCGAGTAAAGAAGTGCAAAGTATTCGGGTTTTCTTAAGCTATCTCTCTTTGTGGATAGAAATTGATAAAGCACCCCGTACTGACGCATGCGAAGCAGTGAAACAATAAGATAAAAATGCTCATCCACATCGTTGAGAGACATGTGGTTATAAATGGAGGGCCAATCCCTTGTTATAATGGCATCCCGGAGATTCGCAGAGAGATTAACGACAAGAAGTAAAAGTAAAAACCCCATTTTAATAAAAAGCGGGCGACGGGATTCGAACCCGCGACCCTCAGCTTGGGAAGCTGATGCTCTTCCTCTGAGCTACGCCCGCACCTGTGTGCTTTTATTTATAACATGGCTCCCTTTATTGAGTCAAGCAGTGTGTAATGAACTTTTGTACATGTATGTGAGTCTAAAGAATAAAGAAAAAAGGAGGTGAAAGGATGAATGCAATACTAATGGCACTTACACTATACTTTGGAGGAGCAGGATTACCGGTTAGCAGAATGATAAATTCCCCAATTATTCAAGAGAAGTTGAATCTCACAGACTCGCAGATCCTGAAGATACGAAGTGTGTGGTATCCGGCGGAAGAAACATTGATTGATCTGAGAGCAAAACGTAACAAGATCAGACTCCAGATAAGAGAAGAGCTCAGCAAAGATAATGTGGATTTCGACAGATTAGATAAGCTATTTGATGAGCTCTCAAAGGTGAATGCCAGGATCGGCCTTACAAGAACGAAGATGATGGTGAATATAAAGAGGATTCTTACGAAGGATCAGCTCGTGAAACTCCGTAAGATGAAGATAAATAGGATAAAACGGATGATGGTAAGGAGAAAGGCGAGAAGATTTAGACCAATATCACCTGCACCGCCTCCTGTTAGCAGATAAAGTTGGGTGTGAGTGTATAAGAAAAAAGAGAGGGGGGCGGTCGCGGAGCGACCGCCCCCCTCTCTTAAAACTTTCTGATCTTACTTAACAACCATGAATTTGCCAATTTTTGTCCTGCCGTCCACATTCAACTCCAGGAAATATATTCCAGCTGGTAGTCCTCGTGTATCCATACCGAGAGAATGGATCCCACTCTCCATTACACCATTGTAAACGTGTTTTATAACTCTTCCACTCACATCGAACAGGTTGACAGT
>JALSOD010000224.1 GCA_026986655.1 Caldifarciminota bacterium
CCCTTCTGCACGCCCCCCCTTCATAGTCCTTTTTCAGCCTTTCTTCCACGATTTCGGACAACGGTATGGGGATATGTGAAGTTTGCCGTAGGCAAATTTGGGCGTAGCCGAAGGCGGAGCCACATATCCTCCTGTTAGGCGTGGGCGATAGCCCCGAAGTGAGCGTTAGCGAACGGAGAGTTGCGGGCGACGGGCGAGACATCATAGATCTTTGATTCACTAGCGTTCCTCCTGTAAGAATGTTCCAAATCTTTCTGTGAACTCCTTAAGTTTTTCTTTGAAATTCAGAGGAGAATGGTAATTCTGTTCTCTCCAGCCAGCATGATTTATGTCATTTCTGTAATCTATAATTTCATGCCAAAGATTTAAGATGTCAGAAGGTATCTTTTCATATTTACTGTTTAACATTGCCTCAGCAACCTCTCTATAACTCTTATTTTTTAAATTTTCACTGTTTAGAATATTAACAATCACATAATTAACTAATGTTTCTCTCAAAATTGTGAATCCTTGTTGGACAAGGCCTTTTTCCAAACACCATCGTGTAGTTTCCAATCCACAGGTAATATCATCATTGATTTGCATATTGCTAAATCTATCCTTTATTTTCCAGAATAGCGGTCTAAACGGTCTCAGTTTCTCCAATTCCTCTTCTGCGTCGGGCAATGAATTTAAGATTCTCTCAATGTTAGATTTAAAATCTGGAGCACGACATGTTGAGACATTTTGCGAGAATAAATATAGGGAATTAATAAGATTTCGGAGTCCCCTACCAACTTCACCTTTAGTTTTTGTAAGCAAAGGTTTTAATTCCTCGATACCCAGTTTACTTATCATTTCTGCACTTCCTGTTTGTAAAAATCTTTCAATTGCAACTGTCCAGTCGAAAAGACTTACAAATGGTGTGAGATTGAATACAGGTATTTTTCTCTCTTCTAAAGGCATTCTTCTAACTTCATCCGGAGATCCTAACGCCTCCATTGCACCATAAACTATTTGATTTATCTTTACATTTTTTAAGAATTTGACATAATTTAAGACTACAAGTGTTAGCATTGGAAGAGAGCGAAAGCTATGAGTGATATCAAAAACTAAAATATCCTCTTCACTAATATTGCTATTTATTTTCTCAAATATCTCCCATAATTCTTCTTCAGTTTTTCCTTCTGGTATTTCGACCTCTTTCACGCTAAAATTTAATTTCAATCTTTTCTTTGCGTCTTCTAATCGATCTTTCAATCCTTTATCAAAATTTGCATCTTCACACTCACTTTTACTTAACCAATTTTTTCTTCTGGATTCTTCAGTCAAGAAAATGACTGCTTGATCATCCTTTTCCCAATCCTTACAGAAAAACTCAAGCAAAGCTTCTTGGATAAATTGACAAGCTTTTTGGGATTTTTTGTTATTATAGACATAATAAGCTTCAATGTAGCGGGTAGGACCTATAAAGCTCAGTAGTTTATAACTCATCCTTATCCACCTCTATAATTTCTCCTACTTCCAATTTTTGCTCATGGGATTCTACTACTATCGCTCCCCCAATTCTCGGATCATATATCGCTACGAACTTTGTAGGATGGTAGTGGTGGACAAGATAACAGTAAAGCCATATTGGACCACGCCCGCTTAATACAACACCTTTAGTGCTGTTAACTTTTGGTGGTTTAAGTTTTTTCAAAATTTCTGGAATTATAGTGCCATTTAATTCAAAATGAACAAGTGTGTAGTTTTCCTTTTCTTTTACTTTAAACTCTATTTCCATTTCACTTACACCTCAAAATATCCGTATCCTGCTGAAGTCTTTGCTCCAATTCCTATCTTATTAACTGCCTCTTTTAACAATTCCACAGCTTTTTCTGCAAGCTTTTCATCTTTGGATGCTAAAGCAAACCTGAATTTCGTTCCTTTTTCTACCGCTAAAAAGAATATTGGAGTAGGATTATGCCAGTCACCGGGAGTTTCTCCCCCCTCATAGTAGGGTTTGTAATGAACATTCATAACATCTAGAACGACAAAATCTCTGTTTTCTTCGATGATGGGTAAAGCATCGAAAAATATCATCTTTCCTTTTTTGTTTTGTGTGCCAAAGATTTCAACAATATCACCTTTTGATAATTTTCCATATTTTTCAGCATAATGATGAATCAAACCTTTTACAGCGCTTGCCGGTATAATGGGTATGGAATAATTCCGATGCAGAGTTATAGAAGTTTCGTAAACACTCTCATGACCTAAGCCTACAATCAGACGCCATTTCACTTTTCCCTCATAAATCTTTGTGATGTATCCTTGTTGTTCGAGAGATTTGCAAAGGGTTTCAAATCTTTGAAAATAACTTTTATAGTTTCTTAGATCTATTATGTTTAAAGATATAGCCAGTTTTCTATTTCTAAGCAATCTAATTTGATATTCCAGATTAAACCTCCTCTTATCTTCATCAAAAGGGCAGTATTTGTCTAGCCAAAGTTTAATATTATGTAGATATCTATTTTGTATTAGATTAGCTATAAATTGCTCTGGATTTGGAAAATCTCCTTTAGGAAGGTAGTATTTCGTCATATTTACTCCTCCAGTTCAGCCTCAGCAAATCTTTTCATCCAATCTAATAGAGCTAAAACTTCTCTTGTCTCCTTAAACACTTTCAAAGATGATGTGTTATCTGAGATTATCCAAACAAGTATATCTTCCTCTTCTGGATGTCTCTCCTTAAACCACCTGTTTATATGTTCATACAATTTAGAGTATGCTTCTCCACCTTTTGATTTCCAGAAAACCAAAGCATTTCCTAACCCATTTGAAAGGATGAGTGCCGGAGCTCTTCTAACGTATGCTCGATAATCTTTTTGGTAGCTTTGGCCTTTAACCTCATTTATAAAATCCCAAGCTCTCTTCGCCCGTATTTGCTCCAAACTTCTGAGCATTCTATCACCTCACTTTAACTATAGCAAATCCTTTTCCAATGGTTTCATCTCCTCCGATGTGCAAAACTTTATTATCATACTGGCGTAATTTTTCTACAACTTTTTCTGAACTCAAATCCCTCAGCCTTCCAGGAATCAAAATTAGACTGTACATTAACGTGTCGGTCGGAATGTACTCCTCGCTCCATGGTCCTTCTTCAACAATACCTTTTTCCCCAATTCTTATCCTAGTAGCAATTTCCGTTGTCATCACAACCAAATCTCTAAATAGGTCATCTGCCAAGATTACCAAATCCTGCTTAAATTTCTCTTTAACTTGTTTATAAGCCTCCGTATTCGGCAATGCTTCAACAAGCGATTTAATTATGTCATCTGGCATTTCAGATTTGTCCTTATCTAGCTTTAGGTCCTCTAAGTATATGCTACCATCTACTATCAGATTTGAGTTGGATTTTACTATGGCTTTATTTTCATTTGAGGGTACAAGCGGATTCCACGTAATCTCTTTGCCAATTAGACTCATGTCTCTCTTAAATCTATTAAGCACGAAAGGACAGGTAACCCAACCGAACAACCCTCTAAGACTTCTTACAGGAAAAGCAAGTACTCTGGCATCTGTTATTGAAATCCCTCCAACTTTATCTGGTTCTCCAAAAATAGTGCTTTCTTCTGCTTGGGTAATACCTATAGCCCTTGCATGACTTCTTAGAACTCCTTTAAGTGATGAACCATGTATCATTGGAAATTCCGTGTGCCTCTCCCTCTGTATTGGCAGATCGATCGCTCCCAGTGCTGTACCACTTCCCGGATGTATCGGGGTTTCCGCATAGATATACATTATCAGGGCTTTTTCAAACATTTCTACCACCTCCCTATAAATGCACATCTCATATCAATATTTTTATCAACAATTTTTATAGGTAAGATTAAATCACTTTTAATCTCTCCATCGAACTTATAGTAGTAAACTGCTCCGGCATTGACCCATCTTCTCAGAGGTTTTTCTCTATTTAGAGCGAAGTCGTACCCTCCAATGTAGATTGGTTTTCCCGGAAATGCAGATATGAGCTTTAATTTTACCCCAAGAACTTTCTCAAGGTTTGCTTCAGGTGGCATGCATCCATCAAAGTAAGAAGGAGTTGCAAGATAGAGCTTGAACTTTTTATTTTCATTTATTTTTTCAATTAAACTTCCCCAATTCATTTTCTTATCTTCAATTTGTTGAGAAATTGCTCCTTTTCCTTCACCTCCGAGTCTGAGAGCACCTTCAATTGAAAAACCGTTGGGAGCTTCATACCAAACTATAAAACCCCAATTTTCTATAAGTCTAATAAATTCTGCTGTATAAAGAGCACCTTCTACTGTTTTCTTTCTCTCCTTCTCCAACTCAATCCCACTTCTGATTTCCTTAAAGTAGGGTTTATTCAATTCTTTTCCTTTGTATCTTATTCTTGCTGGCTCTGGATATCCTCCATTTAGGTAGTTTATCAAATCTTTAAAGTTCATTAACCCCTCAACTCTCTTCAGCTGAGAATAAACTGCCATGCCAATAGAAATATTTCCATTTAGCCATTTAAACTGAAAACACTCTCTTGGTTGCAATTTTACTATTTTGCCATTCTCTTTATCTTCCTTAACCACATCATTGGGAATTGGAAAATGTTCCACAAATTCGCCTTTTTTGGCAAAGAAAACTCCCAACACATTCAATTTTGATGGAAATTCAAGCGGAGTGTAACCTATAACTTCCAGCAAGTTTTTCAATTCTTCGTCGTTTTTCATCTTTTGCTTTACAAACTCTATTAGCTTATTTTTAGTTTCATTAAAATCGTTTAAACTTTCGTTTCTATTTCCATTCCTTTGAAAATCCTCAGGCAAATAACCCTTTCTTTTGCAAAATTCAATGAATATCTTAGATTTGATTGCTCCTTCAAAGCTTAAATGTGATATGGTCCCTGTTCTTGCTACATGTGCTTCTCTCGCTGTGAAAGGTCTCTCACTTCTAAACATGAGGACATCAATTGGTTCTATAAATAGCCTTTTCATTTCTCCTCACCTCTGTAGGCATCATATAGTATTTTCAGCATCTTTCCAATATCATCAATTGGCAAGTTGTTTTCCTTGTATTTTTCAATTAAGCAGATGATTCTTCCACATAATTCATTTATCTCTTCATTTGTTGCTTTTTCAGTTTTTCTCCTTTTTAAAAGCCTTTTCACCTCTGCTCTAAGCATATCTCCCTCTAATATCTTAATTATTTCCAAAAAATCGTAGACGAAGCTATGAGAAATTTTATCGTTTAAAATTGCCTCAACAACCGGAATGAAATCGTCAACGAAGTTCCACTTTCCACCAGCAGAGAGAAGTTCTCCAGAACGCTTTATGAATGTCATGCAAAATGCATTTCTACCATAATCATTCTTTGCTCTTTTTTCAGCATCCCTCACCCTTTCTATAACATCGTAGAGTGGATATTTGTAGTGGGCAAAGACTATGCCAGCACTCATACTCGCATACTTTCCAAGTCCCATTACTTTTCTTTTCCTGCCATTGACTTCAATTTCGTAGAAATCCCTTTTGAAGAATTCCTGCAGATTCTTTGCAGCACTCAAAACTCTATCTGGAGGAAATAGAGCCAAAACATCATCTCCACCAGAATATACCAAAAACCCTTCATGATCTCTTTCAACAATTTCTATAACTTTATGCGAGAAATCTTTCATAGCTCTGCTTATAGCTATATGAATGGATGGAGAAAGAACTCTTCTCGTATTCACCAAATCTTCTCCTCTTTCCCATTCCATCATCTTGGCTTTAAAAACTGGATGGAGAAAATCTCCAAAATTTGGTAAAGTTTCTCCAAACAGCATTTTCCCAATTCTATCACCATCCATCATTAAAATTGCATAGTATTTGCTTGGTTTGCCGTATATCTTCCACCATTCTTTCAATTTATTCTCTATTTCTTCTTTCTTTTGTATCAATTCCAGCTGTTTTATGGATGTTCTTTTCTTTTCATCTGATTTCCATTCATGCTCGTAAATCAGTTCAATGTCCAACTCTTTCAGAAGTTGAAAATCCTCATCACTCTCAACACTCTTTATAAAAGCTCTTGCTGCTATTTCAACAACGGATTCAAATTTGGGAGGTTCTGCTTTGAATTCCTTCTTATACACCTTCCTGTAAACTCTCTTTGTTAGACACACTGCACAAAGTCTTTCCCCTTCTTTAAGCACATTTCTCCACTCCTGATCTTTAATTTCTGCATCATTCCAAGTATTATTTCTCCAATACCGATAAATACCTCCTTCTTTTCTCTCAACAACAGCATTCCTCAACCCACACATCAGGCACTTTCTCCCTGTTACTGGTTCTTCTTCCCAAGCATCCCATAACCTTGAACTTTGAGTCAGAATCGTTCCTAAGAGTGCATATGTGGGGAAGTAAAAATGACCGTAATTTGTTTGAAACTTATCGACAAAACTTAGCCATTTATCCTGCTTTTCTTTAACATCCTCCGGCAACTCTTCTCCTACTCTTCCGTAACTGTCACTGTTAAAGAATTCTGTATAAGCGACCACAACAGACAGCGCTTTCTCAATTTGGCTTTTCCAAACTTTTTCATCGGGTTTAATATTTATTTTGTTCAAATAACTTCTAACTTTTTCGGAAATTTCAACCCACTTATTTTTTATAGCTTTTTCACATCTTTCTTTATATTCTTCAGCTTTGCTAAGCGGCATGAAACAAAGGAAGGTATTTGGCAAACTTGTAATCCTCATTCTATTTTTATCCAAAGCCATTTCTATACCCAGTTCCTTTATGTAATGGTCAAGTAAGGGGTTGCCTCTTAACTGCGGATATATAACCATGTCAGGTCCAAGATTTCCAATAACTTCTTTAATTCCTTCAAAAAGTAATAGTGAAAATATATGACTTGATGCCCATAAATCTGCAAGTTTTCTCGAATGAGATATGAATTCCTGAACAGCTAGAATCTTTACTGAAAATAAACCTAAATTGCCCAAGCACGAGCTTATTGCAGCCGTAACATCCAAATGATCCCAAATGCTGTGATCTGGAATTCTCGTATCTGCCGGTAGGATGTATCCAAGGGGGTACCTCTCTGGCAGAAATCTCCAGATTGAGAAATAAGTTTTCTTCCAGTCATTTTTATCAAGGAATTCACTTACAGTTTCCGGCTTAAAGCCAAATTCATCTAACGCTCTTTCATAACCATAGGTAGCTATGAGATCTGTTATTTCATTTAGATTTTCCTCAGCACCTGATAACGTGTGCTTAAATACGGGTTTATTTGGTCCTTTGAAGCATATGTGATTATTGCATCCTCCTCTATCTACTCTATAATTAGTTGGTATGTTTAATCTTTGCATGGCAGAAGCCATATGGTCTGCCGGATTCAGACTTTCATCATATTTAAGAGATAATTTTTCTAGGATCTCATCTCTTTTTCCTTCATGGGCTACATGAAACAATATTAGTGCTTTATCTGGAGGATCATGAAGAAAAGCTTTGATTTTATTTTGCCAAAATTCGCTCATTTTATCAACCCCCAAACAACTTGCCAATTGGACGCTTTCAAATTTTCATAACAGTCTTTTGTTATTTCACTACAGACACTACTATCAGGTAGAGCAGCATTTAGAATGATTTTCCTTTCTCCTTTGCAGTCTCTCACCTTTTTCTCTACCACAAAATTTCCCTTAAACTCTGGCAGGAATGTGGATCTAAAAATCAAAATCCTTGGAATGAAACTACCATTTATTTCGTATACACCAAACATTAATTGTGAACTTCTCCTATCAAACTTTTCTCCTTTCAATGTAGCCCTATAGGTAGCGTATGTGACAGGTAACCCCAAGTATGGCCGCCTTTCTTTGTTCGATGCTATGTAGTCATTTCGATGAGCGTCTCTGATCGCATGGGAGAGACTATAGTCTGCCAAGTTCATTCTAAATCCACCCACGAATTTCCTCCCTCTTCTTTGACCAATGTACCACATACCTATTTCATCGAGAGCGGATACCCAATCTTTTCCACTTATTTTCTTTATAAATAAGGACGAATGATTGGGAGATAGCACAGCATATTTCGGTATAGATGTGGGTTTATATCTTACATTACATAATTCCCTCATTATTTTGAGAGCAGTTTCAATGTTGTTTCTCAGAAATTCCTCAAGTTCGTCAGGATTTTTGCAGATGAAGTTCAAGCCAAATGTATCACCTCTAACATCTTTAACTTTAAGACAACCACAACCTCTTCTTGCTCTAAAACCAACACCTCCTAAATGAATCAACGCCCACAGCGATGCTATAGCTGCTTTCAATTCATTTTCACTTCCACTGAGAGAGATTCTAAATTGAGATCCTTCCGGATAATAAGGACGAGATATAACTTTTATTATGCCCCGCCTTCTATCCCTCCTTTTATCTAAACACGAGAAAAATAAATAATCCACATGGTCACTCCATACGATAGCCTCATCCCATGAGCGACACTCTTTTGTAATCTGACTAGGTGAGTTTTCACCTGATGTTCTTATAGATATTTTTGATTTTGAGTTAGTGGATCCAAATATTTCGTTTTCTACCTTTTTGAGGAATGTGATATCATTTTGTGTAAAAACCCCGGCTAAAGCTCTAAACCACCACCTTAGCAAGCCCCTTAAACTTGGTGCCCTCAATCCCTCATTCTCTATGTTTCTCTGATCTGCACCAGCAATAAATAACGGGGTTACAGTTTCTAATTCAAGGATTATTTCATTCATGATTTTCAACCCTCCTTTCATATTTAAGCCCGCCGCCCGCAATTTCGGACAACGTTTTGCGGACATACGAAGTTGGCGAACGAAGTGAGCCAATTTGGGCGAAGGTGTTAAGCCGAAGCCGTATGTCCGCTGTTATACGCCGTCTCGTACATCAATCTCTTCCTCCCTAAGATAATCAAAGAGCTTAGGTGCTTTGAATTCGTGTAGAAAATTTTTGATTCGTTTTTCTGCCAGTTTGATGTATTCTTCGTTTATCTCGTATCCAACATAATATCTTCCTGTTTTTATAGCGGCTATTGCAGTCTGCCCACTTCCCATAAATGGATCTAAAACAACCTCT
>JALSOD010000225.1 GCA_026986655.1 Caldifarciminota bacterium
TAACAGATGGAATAAATTCTTGTCCATAAAACCCTGGATTTACTCCCATCACAAGGACCATATCAAGTTCCTCCATGTAGGGATAGAGGACGCGTACAGGTGTCTTGGGATTTAAGGATACCCCCACTTTCTTGCCAAGCTCTTTTATCATCCGAATGACCAGTCTGGCTTTACTTTTCGACTCTATGTGGAAAGTTATGATATCCGATCCTGCCTCGGCAAATCTTTCCACATACTTGTGGGGTTCAATTAACATCAGATGTGTATCCAGATGGAGCTCCGTCATCCTATTTATGGCGTCCACGATAAAAGGGCCAAAAGTGATGTTCGGAACGAACACTCCATCCATAACGTCAAGATGAAGCATATCTGCACCAGCTTCTTCTGTGGACTTTAACTCCTCCTTCAACCTTGTAAAATCTGCTGCTATAATCGATGGAGATATTTTTACACTCATCACTTCTCTCCTCTACTTTTACAAATTCCTTCTACAAATTCCTCAATGAAGGGTAATTTTGAGAAGTTCTTTCTATTTTCACTGTCGCCGAATATTTTATCAAGATTTCTGGCGCCCCTCTTCTCATAGTCAAGGGCCTGCAAAAGAAGCTCAAGCTTGTCTGCAATTTTTACAATTAGTGCCTCAACTGTCTCACCGTCCTCAAATTCATTCCACAATTTTGAAAGCTCAGGAAACGCTTCCAATATTTCAGAAACAGCTCTCCTCTCCACACGGGAGATATGCTCCATACCCAGGAGGCGTCTGGCGTCAAGCTGGAGGTCGCCGAGTCTCGACTCGCCAATTTCGTGCAGGACTGCCATTTTCATGACTCTGGCCTCGTCTACCTCATACCCCCTATCTTTGAAAAACTCTACAAGTAGCATGGCCAGAAAAGAAACAGAAAAACTATGGTCGGCAATACTCTCAGGAGAAAAGACCCCATAGTAACACCATCCCGAACGGTTGAATCTCTTGAGTCTCAGCACGTGTTCCATCACCTCTAAAACGTCTTTTGCCTGTCTCATACTTTAAAGTTTAAATCCCGATGCGAGTTTTGACCACCTATCAACGTTCCTTTCCTACTTTAAACAAATCTAAAAAAGCCGAAAACTCGTAATTTTTTAACCCCTACTGTCCTTGACAGGGTTCCTGGAGCTTATTAAACTAAATTCAGAAATGAAACTGGAGGAAGAATGATGAAGAGAATAGACAAACTCTACGATATGAAGCTGCATGACCCGTACATGGATAAAAGTCAGTACAAGGATCCGACAATCTGTCCCTCCTGCAAGTTGATTTATCACAACAAAAGATGGTTCTGGGATGAAAAATACTATGAAGAACTGATGAAAGAAAAAGACAAGGTTAGTTTTAAAAAGTGCCCGGCGTGTAGAAAAATTGAAGACCATTATCCCCTTGGAATTGTTGAACTGGAGGGTGAGTATGTGAAAAAGAACAAGGGGGAAATTCTCAATTTAATAAAAAATGAAGCGGAGTACGAGAAAAAGAGGAATCCACTTGCAAGGATTATGAATATCAAAGAGACAGAGGATGGACTGGTTATTGAGACAACCACAGAAACCCTTGCGAAAAAGATTGGCAAGGCGGTTCACAAGGCTCACCAGGGTGAGCTTGATTTATCCTTTTCAGACACTCAAAAACTATTGAGAGTTTACTGGAGTCATAAATGAGAGAGGAGATCAAGAAAATTGCCAGGATTTTGAGAAAATTAAAAAAGGGTGCCGCTCTCACTGGAGCTGGAATCTCCAGTGAGAGCGGCGTCCCTACATTCCGTGGCAAAGATGGTCTCTGGAATAAGTACAGGCCAGAGGACCTCGCAACGCCTGAAGCATTCATGAAAAATCCTGACCTCGTCTGGGAATGGTACAAATGGAGAATTGACCTCGTTAAGAAAACCCAACCCAACCCTGGGCACTACACCCTAAAAGAATTCGAAAATATATTCGATGAGTTTTACACGATAACTCAAAACGTTGATAATTTGCATCAAAAGGCGGGTTCAAAAAACGTTATCGAGCTACATGGCAATCTCCTTCGGGCAAAATGCACAAAGTGTGGACGGATTTACAAAGAATTTGAATTCGAGAAGGGTAAACTC
>JALSOD010000226.1 GCA_026986655.1 Caldifarciminota bacterium
GACCTTTCCATACTTTATTAATTCCCCCGCAATCTTCATTGCAGTGTTTATTGGAATAGCAAATCCCATCCCCTCCGAGCCTCCGGATTTAGAGAAGATGAAGGTATTTATACCGATAACCTCACCAAGTGCGTTAACAAGTGGACCTCCTGAATTTCCAGGGTTAATTGCGGCGTCTGTCTGAATCATATCACGATAAAGTCGGTTCATCTCCTGAACTTTGATGGTTCTATGTACGGCGGAGATCACGCCGACCGTAACTGTAGGCTGAAGGTCTTCTAAGAGAAATCCAAGTGGATTTCCAATTGCAATTGCCCACTCACCGATGTACAGGGTATCTGAGTTGCCAATCGGGGCAATCTCCAAATTTTTACCGTCTATTTTTACAACTGCAACGTCTCTTTTTTCGTCAGCACCAATTAATTTTCCGTCAAACTGGCGACCGTCCGGTAGTGTTACCTTAATAATTTCTGCATTTTCGACCACATGCTGGTTGGTCAGTATGTATCCACGTTTATCGAAAATTATACCCGATCCCAATGATTTTACTTCCTCTTTGAAATATTCAGGTGGGAAAAAGTCTTTCCAGAAATCGCCCCAGAATGAATCAAAGAAGGGACTCGCTGCAACAACTCTGTGTGAGAGTACAGAAATTGATACAACCGCTGGACCGACTCTCTCGGCCGCTTTCACTATCGCAGTCCTTCTCGTGTTTTCGATGGAATCAGCGGAAATAGTTCCGACATATACAAGAATTATGAGTGCAAGCGCTTTGATCTTCATGAAGATTCTCCAGATTATTTCATTCTATCTTTAACCTTTTCCCAATCGGCGAGGAATCTCTCAATTCCAATATCTGTAAGTGGGTGTTTTACCATCTGTTTGAAAACCTTTGGCGGAATTGTTGCAATGGGCGCCCCTATCAGGGCTGCCTCAACAACGTGCATTGGATGTCTAATAGAGGCAACTATAACTTCTGTATTTATATCTGGATAATTGTCAAAAATTTGTACAATCTGGGCGACAATCTCCATTCCATCATTGGAAATATCATCAAGTCTACCAACAAATGGAGAAATGTAATTGGCCCCTGCACGTGCTGCAAGAAGTGCCTGTGAGGGAGAAAAAACAAGTGTTACATTTGTTTTAATTCCCTCACTGGAAAGTGCTTTTACAGCTTTCAAACCCTCAATTCCAAAGGGAATTTTAATAACGATATTCTCATGTATTTTGGCGAGTTCTCTCGCTTCCTCTATCATGCCTTTATGGTCCTGGGAGACAACCTCGGCAGACACTGGCCCCTGAACAATCTCACAGATCTCTCTTAAAATATCATGTGGGTGGCCTACCTGTTTAGAGATGAGTGTTGGATTTGTTGTAGCTCCTTCTATTATGCCCCAGCTTGCGATCTCCCTTATCTCCTTTAAATCAGCTGTATCAATGAAAAGTTTCATATCGAACCTCCTGTTGATGGATTTTGTTTGGTTTTTAGTATAATTCAAAGATAACGATTTTGTTAAAAATATTCCACATTTCGGGTTGTAATATAGATTTTTAACCTATATCGGTATGAATCAAACTACAAATCTTGTAATAGGAGTAGTGGAAGGGTATAATCTAAAAAGTATGAACATCATACTGATATTAACCTTCCTGATTGGTCTTCCAACCTTTAAATCGGATCTTAGAAACATAGGAGATGCGAAGCTTGCAAAGGAAGTCCTAATGGCTGGAGGATTTCCATTTATACTCAGTTTCTCTTTTGATAGAGGTATAGAAACCGAAATCCAGTCTTTTCAGTATAATGAAATCAGAAATTATTTCAATTTTACGAACGAGTTGGGTGGAAAGCTGGCAATCGGTAGTATAGCACTGGGCTATTTCATTAGTGTTGGGAGTGGAAACGAAAAACTTAAGGATTTTAGCTTGACTTCACTGGAGAGTATGGCCCTTGCAGGAGGGACAACCCTCATCATAAAAATACTTTTAGGTCGAGCAAGACCATCAACTTTAAATTCTCCATATGAATTCAAGCCTATCAACTTCGATGATTCATATCAGGCACTACCATCGGGTCACACTACAATTGCCTTTGCATGGTTGACTGTTTTCGCAAATTATTACGGGTCAAATCCCATTCTAAGATATGGTGCCTATGCTCTTGCAACATCCGCCGCAATTGCGAGGGTTTATAAAAACAGGCACTGGTTTTCTGATTGTGTACTTGGCGCAATGATTGGTTATTATTTCGGTAAAAGACTATCGGATCTTCATTTAAAAGAAGGAGGAAAACTATGAAGGCAAATCCTCAGATTTTCAGGATGTACGATATAAGAGGAATTGTTGGAACTGAGATTACCCCTGATTTTGCTTACCATCTTGGTAAGGGTTATGGGACAATAATTAAAGAGTCTGGAGGAAGCAGACTATCGGTTGGTAACGACGTAAGAAAAACCTCTCCAGAATTGAAAGATGCACTTATTGATGGGTTAATTTCTGTTGGTATAGAGGTTCTCGACCTTGGAACAGTGCCGACACCAGTAATGTACTTTTCCACCTTTATCCTCCCGGTAGATGGAGGGATAGAGGTAACCGCATCACATAACCCAAAAGAGTACAACGGATTTAAGCTAAATATTGGTAAAGAGAGCTTTTTTGGGGAAAATATCCAGAAATTAAGGGAAATTATTGAAAAGGAGAACTATTTCAAGACACATGAAAAGGGGAAGAGAATACAACAGCCGATAATGTCAAATTACATTGAAACCCTCCTCAAGGACATAAAAATCGAGAGGGAGGTTCATATAGGCCTTGACACCGGAAACGGTATTGCTGGCCCGGTATTTGAAGAAATATTTGGAGAATTACCGGTGAAATACGTTGGACTATATCTCGATCCTGATGGAGATTTTCCAAACCATATACCCGACCCAACGGTTGTAAAATATATGAAGAACCTTATGGAGCTTGTTACCAGAGAAAAACTTGAACTGGGAATTGGAATAGATGGCGATGCGGATAGAATTGGTGCCATCGATGAAAATGGCAATATCATTTTTGGGGACAAACTCCTTGGACTCTTTGCAAAGTATGTACTCAAAGAGCATCCAGGAGCACCAATTGTCTTTGATGTTAAATGCTCACAGGGACTCGTCGAATTTATAGAAAAACATGGTGGAAAACCAATTATGTGGAAAACCGGGCACTCTTTATTGAAGGCTAAATTGAGAGAAGTCAACGCACCACTTGCCGGTGAAATGTCTGGTCATATTTTCTTTAACGATCGCTACTTCGGTTATGATGACGCAATTTATGCAACGTTGAGACTACTTGAAATAATCTCGAAGGAGGACAAAACTCTCTCAGAACTGATTGCTGAGATACCGTTCTTCCATGGTACTCCTGAGATTCGAGTTGGCTGCCCGGATGATAGAAAATTTGAGATAGTGAAAGAGCTCGTAGAGTACTTCAAAGAGCATTATCATGTGATTGATATCGACGGAGCAAGGATTCAATTTGAGGATGGATTTGCCCTTGTCAGGGCGTCTAACACCCAGCCCGTGCTCGTTTTAAGGTTTGAGGCCCGGACTAAGGAAAAACTGGAAGAGTACAAAAAAATCGTTTACAACAAATTAAAGGAATACAAAGAAATAGACCTTTCAAACTTTTAAGGGGGTTAAGATGAGAGTAGAACTAATACACGACCCTGGAATGATCTGGGGGTTAAAGGATTCGTGGATGGAGATTTTGAGCGAAATTCCTGACAGACATCCTTTCCTTACACCTCACTGGATGGCTATGTCATTTGAATACTTTGTCACAGACGAGAAATTGACAGTAGCACTTGTAAAAGATGAGTTCGGAAAGTTGACCGGAATTTTCCCTTTCATTCTCAGAAACACAGAGGAAGGAAAATCTCTGGGATTTACACCACACGCCTCATTAACACCGTATGTTGACCTGATAGTTTCACAAAAGATACGTAAAGAGGCACTCATATCAGCATTAAGGCTCATAAAAGCCGAAGAAAATAATTTTTACATCAGTTTGAAAGGATTAAAGGAAACCTCACCATCCATCTGGACTCTTGAACAGGTTGTGGATGGTCTTGGAATGGAATCACGGAAAAGTGTGAGGAATGAAGCTTATTTCCTGGATCTACCAGAATCTATCGAGGAAGTCCTCTACAAAGGACACGGCAAAATCTCGAAAAAGATGCAGTCTGTCTACAAAAAGATGGAGCGTGGAGATTACAGAATAGAAATTTTTGAAAATATTGGAGACGTTGACGATCATTTTGGAAGTTTCTGGAGATTGGTTAGATTACTGGGAAATGACAGACTGGTTACACCCGGTAAAGAGGCATTCTTAAGAGAAGTATTTATGTTGTTTGCAAGAGAGGGCTGGATAAAACTTTTTATTGTGAGATCAGACGGATGGAGAATCGCCTCCGGTGCCGTCTTTGATTATGATGAAACTTATTATTTATACCTTCATGGATATGATCCTGAGGCAGAAGAGGCAAAGCCACTTCATGCCCTCCTGCTGGCCATCATTTACGACGCTATCCAGAGTCGAAAGAAGAGACTTGAAGTCGTAGAAGAAAACGAACTGGTCAAGGGATTATCGAGTTTCAAAAAATTAAAAGTTTACAAATTCCTCGCTAAACAGAGGGAGCTTGTCAACGCTTCCGTTGATTAAACATACGAAGTAAAACTTTGTAAAATTTTAGTTTGATTGTATAATAGAAAAGCCATGAGAAAAATAATTTTGATTTTTTCAGTATTGGTTTTTCTGTCATCCTGTATAAAAAAGCCAGGAGTTCCCACATGGTATTCAACGTATAACTTCCCCATTCTTCATGATACAATCAAAGCACTCGATATTATCAACGATACCGAGCACGTTGTTATAGGTCCCGATTCTTTAATAATGTTTAACGTAACCACAGATATAGATACGATCTGGCCATCAGAAAGTCTAACAATTGAAGACATTGATACAACTATAAAAGCCGGGTTTGGAAGGCTCGTGGTTAGAGATATCTCTTCAGGAGGAGTTCGAATAAGCTGGGACAACTTCCCGTTACCTGATTCCATACTGGATACAATTAGAAATCATCAGAATGATTCCATAAGGGTGTATCTCCCAACTATCCAGCCCAGTACAGTAACGGATACCACAGATACACTTACAAAATTTGCCTGGGCAGGGATAAATTATGCGAGCATAACCATTCATTTCGAGAATAATTTCCCCATAACTATTTCCCCGTACAGAATCTGGATATATTCACTCGGTGATACAGGTGACACAACCCTGATTTTTAGAGGATCAATTGACTCTATTGGTCCTTACGATGTGATAGATACGACTCTAACCATTTCAAACGTTTACACGACAAACGTCATAAGGCTTAAAGAGTACATGGGAGTTCCAGGAGGCGACAGTGTCTATGTCAGCTGGAGAAATAATTTCTTTGTAAATGTTACAATTGATTCCATTGTAGTGGATAGTGCCAGAGCCTTTTTCCCTGGATTTTCTGTTAATGACACTTTTAATATTGGTCTTAATTTCGATCAGGGATCCATTGATACAGTGAGGCTTCACTCTGGGAACATCGGTTTGAGTATATACAATCCGCTACCAATAGAAATGACCGTAAACTTCAGAAGTGATAACCTCTTATATTTAAACGGGACTCCCTTTGATACCACCTTTCATATTCTCCCTGATACAACCAGTGAATTTAATATAAACCTTGCATGGAGGACTATAGCAGCGGGGGATTCAGGATTAACCTTTATTGTTTCAACAAACATAGATTCTCAATGGATAGAAATACAAAATTATGATTCAGTGGAGGTGAATGCCTCAGTTAATAACGTTCTTGTGGATTATGTTTCCGGGACTTTTGATTCTCTGGAAACTGATATTCCGGAAATAGATACGACACTTGATATTCCAGATACTCCCAGTGTCTATTTAGTTCATGTCTTTCTTACCGGTAATATTATACAAACTTTAAATTTTTCCCCACTTGTTACACTCTGGTTTGAAAATATAAATGATACAAATACAATTACTGACACAGTTAGATTTTATCTCAATCCAGGGAGTCACAACCATCCATCAGAGACTCCTTTAAATCTTGACCTATCATGGGTTTTTGCGCGAGTACCACGAGAAATACGTATAGGAGGTAAGGTGCTCGTAGACGGAAGGGGCTCAACATACAGGGACGATTATGTAACAGGACGTGTAACTTTAACTGTCCCATTCACAGTTGTATTATTACCTGACACACTTGTAACTGACACTTCGATTGATTCAGTAGATGTTGACACTTCTATTATTGACAGATTTCAATCAGGTATTCTATCCATAAGATTGAGAAACAGAATTCCTGCCGGATTTAGTGGTCAATTAACAGTAACATCAGATGCAGGAGACACAATGAGAAAATTTTTCAGGATTCCTGCCGCTTCACATGATACAAACGGATTCGCCACCTCGGAGATGGATACAACTCTAACATTTAACATAAGTCATGATGAAGCCATGATTTTTGCCGCAGACCAACAGAAATCCTGGATTGATATCTACATTCCTTACAGTGACACTGTCTCCTTAAGAGCTTCGGACTATATTAAGATAGATGTGTATGGACAACTGAAGATAAAAATGGGAGATTAAAATGCAAAGTATTTTCAGTACATGGATGATCATTCTCAGCTTTTTTGGATACAATGCGAGAGGAATTAGTCTTGCAGGAGCTTTAACTGGATCAGATGCCGGGCCACAGACAGGATATTATAATCCTGCAATGTTGGCATATTCAAAAAGTCAGTGGACAGCGTTAAGTTTTCTATTCATTGGTGCATTTGCAGGTAACAGTGCATTTACATTTGGGGACATAAATCAGTACTTTCAGAAGAACAAGGTCTTAAACGAATATGACAAAAGACATTTGCTTTTCAGAATTGGTAATGGTCCCTTGAGTCTATTGAGCAGAGATGAGGTTTCCTTATTAGCCTTTAAAACTCCGGGGTTTGGCATTGCTCTTGAGGGTTTTGGAGAGATTGATGCTAACTTACATCGGCAGATATTTGAACTTTTATTAAACGGTAACAACATCGGGGATGTTTATCACCTCACGCATTTGTACAATAGAGCGCTGGCATACGTATCACTGGACCTTGCAATTGGGAAAGGAATTTACACCATGGAATTGAATCCCCTTCGACGATTCTTCTTTGGCATTGGATTGAAAGCGATACGCGGGCTTGCCTATGCCAACTTAGATAGAACAGATATCACTTTATCTGTAGACAGCAATTATATTTATGTGGATGGATATGGGCGTATCATTTCATCCTTTGGTGGCTCCGGTATGGGACTCGATCTCGGTATTGGATTTGAAGCTGACAATTGGAGTTTTGGGTTAAGCATTTTGAATCTATTTTCAAAAATCCGCTGGAATGAAGCAGACTCAGCAACAATTTTCACTATAAAATCCGATTCTTTCACAGTATCCGATTTGATAAATAATCCTGATACGATCATAGTTGATACATCTTGGACAGAGCCGATTGAAGTGTTTTATACAAATATGCCTATTGTTTTCAGAATGGGGTTGGCCTCTTCATTTCTCAATGGCAACGTCCGACTTTTTAGTGATTTTGTCTATAGGGCCGATAAGGATAATCCAGAAACCAAGCTGGGATTTGCCACTGAGCTTAGATTTATCCCGTTCCTTCCTCTGAGATTTGGAATCGCTTTAACAAATCTTGGTAATTTTTATACATTTGGTGGAGGGATCAGGATTTTCGGAGTTAGTCTCGATACGGGGTTCGCATTTTACAGGGGAATATTTATGGGGAGCCGGGGATTTAGAGCTGGAGTGGATCTTGGCATAAATCTGCCTTAAAGAATATTGACAGTTTGTGGTTTTATGCTCGATTTTAGAAACAAATAAAAAAGGAGGTAGAAGTATGAAGAAAGTCGTAGCACTTGCAGTCATACTAACAACCATCTTGGGCGTTGGGCAGGTCCAGGCAAAGAAAAAATTTATCACACTCGGCGCAGGCTGGGTTACTGGTGTGTACTATCCCCTTGCAGGGGCAATGTCCAGAATCATGTACTTATATGCACCTGATTTCAAACTCACCGTTGAGTCTTCAGGTGCATCAGTCGCTAATGCAAGACTTATCCGCGACAAAGAAGTTGACATGGCCATTCTTCAGAATGACATTGCTTACTACGCCTATACAGGCACAGAGGTCTTCAAGAATGAGAAACCAGCCAAAAACATGAGGGGTGTTCTGGCCCTGCATAAAGAAACCGTTCACATTGTTGCCAGAAAGGACGCAGGAATCAACTCACCTGCAGACCTAAAAGGTAAAAAGGTGGCAGTCGGACCACTCGGAAGTGGTACCGAGGCAAATGCCCGCCAGATCCTTGGTGTATATGGCCTCACATTCAAAGACATAAAGCCTGAGAGGCTAAAGGCATCTGAGGCTGCCGACTTCCTCAAGGATGGAAGAATTGATGCAGCCTTCTTCACAGTTGGACAGGGTGCAGCCGCTATTATGGACGTCTCTATTATCACACCGATCAAGATTGTCCCCATCGACGATGCACACTTCAAAATGCTCAAAGAGAAATACCCATTTTATGCAAGAGATGAGATCCAGCCTGGCGTTTACAAGGGTGTTGATCAGCCTGTACCCACAGTGGCAGTGAAAGCTCTTCTCGTTGCGAGAAAAGGTCTTCCAGCAGCTGATGTGTACAAGTTCCTCACAGTCCTCTTTGATCATATTGACCTTCTCCATAAGGCTCATGCAAGGGCAAAATCAATCTCCCTCCAGACAGCTCTTGAGGGAATGTCCATACCTCTTCACCCGGGTGCAGAGAAATACTACAAAGAGAAAGGCGTGTTAAAGTAGGATAAAAGGTAGGATTTAGGGACATAGAGGCCCGCCCCCTCAATTTTGAGGGG
>JALSOD010000227.1 GCA_026986655.1 Caldifarciminota bacterium
TTTTTGCAATATTTTTGATAAAAAAGATAACAAATCCTGACAGCTTGTTACAAGAATGCATATTTTGAGTTTTGTTTTGTATGCCGAGAATAAGATAATGTTTTTATTGATAGCCACAAATGGGTTTGTGCAACCGATCTGAAAGACATGACCTTCCAATTTGAGGTTACAGACAACATTTTTCAGGATGGTACAAAGGAAAAATGTTGACACTGATTTTGCTAACAAGGCGCTACTTTAGGCAATAGAAGTCAAGACTTTTTTCAGGCGTGGGGTAAGATCACACAGATGTCATCCTTTCAAGTCCTTGGTGAGAAGGCTCAAGACTGGCAATGCTATTATGTTTTGGTCCCGAGCCTGAGATTAGGGAGGTTACAGATACACTTTCTTAGGAAGCTCCATGCCTATTCAGAAGGCTATGGGTAACCCTCAAGATATTACTTGTAAAAAGACCTGGGAATGAGATAAAAGAAGAAAAAAGAGGCTGATAGTTGACAGCTATATTTTCGAAAGTGGGTTTTGGGATTAAGGAGTTAAGGCAGATAGAAAGAAAATATTTCAGCCTCTAATGGGGTTTTTCTACAGACTCGTTATGCTTCTAATTTTAAAGATGTTAAAAATACAAAAATTAAGGTGGAGGTAGTATAATGATAAAGAAAATAATATTCTTGTTAATTTTCACTTTTATGCTTACTTCATGCTCAGTTTATATGGCTGCTAAAAAAGAGGGAGCCTCGATAGAGGAAATCCAACAGTGTAAAACTAGAACTTGTTTAATAGCGAAGGGCGCAGAACCCATATCAAGTGAGAAAAATGGAGAAGGAGAACTAATAGAGACCTATAAAGTGAGAAGTAAGAAGGGATCAGCAGCTAGAGCTGCCATGCATGGACTCCTAGATGTAGCTACATTGGGTATATGGGAAGTAGCTGGTACACCTATAGAAGGAGCAAAGGGAAAGAAGAAATTCTTTGCTATTAAAGTCTATTATGACCAGAAAGAAAATATTAAGAAAGTGGAACTAGTTCAATAGAGAGGAAATCTGATCCGGGTAGTGACATTGGACAAATTGGGATAGTTTAGTCTTGAAATGCGACTTTTGGGCCTAACCACTCGTAAGCGGACGTTCGCTTCACGCGCGTCGGTGAGTTAGCTTACCAAAACAGTAGAGAAACTCTTAACCATGCTAAAGAGAATTTTTGTTAGCGACATGGATTTATGGGCAAGCCTTAAAGATATTATTAGAAAACTCGAGAATGACATAAAAGGAAAAAGAGGCTGATGGTTCACAGTCTTGTTTCCGAAAGCGGGCCTTGGGATAAGGATAGAAGATAGTAGAAAACTGAAGTTTCCCCCAAAATGCTCATGCCGCTAGGCGCAGTAGTGCGTTTACAACGGAATTATCTGCTGGTTTGCCTGGCGGTGGACAAAGTATTGTTAAATCCTTAGATAAAGCTGCCTTTGCAAGGGCTCGTCTGACATCGGAGAACGCAAAATGTTTGCGGCCATGGACCGCATGCCTCCTGTTGGGTGTTTTTTCCAACTTGCAGGTATAGACCCAGGTAATGGTAGTGGCCATCATGCAAAAATCAGGCTATATCCGAATTTCCCAAAAGGCCATTTCCCTTTATATACCTTGGCTCCACGGATTGCGGTCATTTTAGATGGTTCTAAAACATGCAGGAATTTGAGACGGGATATTCAGGTCGCCTACAATGAGAAAAATGATGTCAGAAAAGGCATCCAGGGTTCGAAATCCGCTTGCTCTGTTCTTGGCTATCTTGATTATCCTGTTTAGGCCTTCAGCAATGGAATTGGTCAATCTGGTATCCACAAATGGCAGCCTGCCTATTCCGATGAACAAAAAAGCAGCGGTCGCCCCCTGCGCGGGGGCTTGGATTGAAACGGCCATCTGCTTTCATAGTCAGATTCCGTCAAGTGGGCCCCTGCTATCCCAAGCTTATAAACAAAGGCCATGAAGGACCTTTGCACTATAACAGGGCACCTCCATGAGAAACAGCGCCGTTATGATTATTCTTGAATTCCTTCCCAACTGCCTGGGCAAGCTCCTTTACCCTTTTTTCAAGAATACGCAGTCCTT